>JAMOPL010000029.1 GCA_027064515.1 Sulfurimonas sp.
GGTTGTTTGGTTGATGATATTGTAAATACTGTTGTTATTACAGCTATTCAAGCAAAAAATTAGAAATTTATCCTTCTCCCAAAGAGATGGGAGAAGTGCAAACTAACTTTAGAAGTTTACATATCTTTCAAGATAGCGATATAATATTTATGATAGAATCAAGCAATAAGGAATTAAAATGCAACTTCAAATTGATCTAAATAGTGTAAAAGCAACTATCTTTTTAGAGTAGCAAATAATGATAAAAATAAAGGTAAAAGTGCTGGTTATAGATTAAATAATCTAAGTTTGACAATAGAAACACCAAAATATATGGCAACTAAACGGTAATCTTTTAAAAATTATCCTCTCAACTTAGCTACGGCTAGGTTTTTTAGTATATTTTTTAAAATTTCATCATTTATTTACCCTATCTTTAGGTATTCTATTGTCGAACTCAGGTTAATAAGTTATTTAGCAGTAATTGAAAATGAACTACACTTATTATATATTTATGATAAAAGTAAATTAGTTAATGTAACTGAAAAAGAAGTTGATGAGTTGGTTACAAAACAAATCATAAATAATTAATTGTAAAGTAGTACCAAGCACAACAAAACATAGGAAGTAAGTTTTCTAACGGCAATTTATGCTTCTATTCAGCCATTATATTCTTAGACTCATAATGTGTAAAATTATTTTTAGCATGGATATATCATCCTTATGATAAAATAAAAAGTAAAATTTAGAGGAAGGCATTATTGTATGAAAAATAGCATTGTAGCTGTGGATTTATTTTGTGGAATAGGTGGTCTTTCATATGGTCTAAAAAAAGCAGGTATTAAAGTAAAAGCTGGATTTGATTTCGATGATAAATGCCAATATTCTTATGAAGAAAATTGTAAAGCAAAATTTATTCATTCCGATATTACAGATATAAAAAAAGATGACATTACAAAATATTACAAAAAAGATGATATAAAAATTTTACTTGGGTGTGCACCCTGTCAACCATTTTCAACATATACATTAAAAGGTGATAAACAAAAAGATACCAGATGGCAACTTTTATATGAATTTAGTAGATTAATAAGAGAAACAAAACCAGATATTGTTTCAATGGAGAATGTTCCAAATTTATTAAAATTTAAAAAAGAACCAGTGTTTGAGAATTTTGTAAAAGAATTAAAAGAAGAAGGTTTTCATACTTGGTATGATATTGTTTACTCTCCTGATTATGGAATACCTCAAAAAAGAAAAAGATTAGTTTTATTAGCTTCAAAAAGAGGAAAAATTAAATTAATTAAACCAACACATACACCACAAGAATATGTAACAGTAAAAGATGCTATTGGTCATCTTGATAAAATTGCTTCTGGTGAGACATCAAAAAAAGATTTTATTCATAAAGCTTCGAAAATATCAGAAAAAAACTTAGCAAGAGTTAAACAATCAATTCCAGGAGGAAGCTGGAAGAGAGATTGGGATAAAGATTTACAGTTAAATTGCCATAAAAGCGATAAAGGTAAGACATATGTTAGTGTGTATGGTCGTATGGAATGGGATAAGCCATCTCCAACAATGACAACTTTTTGTACAGGTATAGGAAATGGGCGTTTTGGACATCCTGAACAAGATAGAGCAATATCACTAAGAGAAGCTGCAATTCTACAAAGCTTTCCTACTACTTATAAATTTGCTAAAAATAAAGAAGAACTTAAATTTGGTCAAGTTTCTAAGCAAATAGGAAATGCTGTACCACCAAAACTTGGTGAAATTATTGGTAAAAGTATTATAGAACATTTAAAAGAGGTTGAAAATGGCAAAAGTTAAAAGTAAATTTAGTGATGAAGAATTAGTAGTTATACAAAAACAAGTAGATGCAGAAACAGGTTTATACGATTATATAACAAAAGATTATCCATTTGAAGTAATCTATTCCAAATATGGAGAAGAAGACAACTTAGATAAAACACTTTATGTTCCATCATATCAAAGAAATTATGTATGGAATGATGAAAAAAGGTCAAGATTTATAGAATCTGTTTTATTAGGTGTTCCTTTAACACCTTTTTTAGTTTCAGATGATGAAAATGGAAGATTAGAAATTATAGATGGCTCTCAAAGAATTCGAACACTTATTACATTTTATGATAATGATTTTAAATTAAAAAAGTTATCAAAACTTACAAAATTAAATGGTGCAAAATTTAAAGATATACCAAAAAAAATACAAAGATATTTTGAGAATAGAGATTTTAAAATTATCATTGTAGATGAAGCTAATGCAGAAATTAAACAAGATATTTTTAATAGAGTTAATACAAGTAGTGAAAAACTAACTGATAGTGAGATACGAAAAGGAGCTTATTCTGGAAGTTTTTACGATATGATTCTTGAGTTAAAAGATGATGTAAACTTCAAAAAAGTATGTCCAGTTTCCGATGCTAAAGAAAATAGAGGAGAGTATGAAGAATTAATACTAAGATTTTTTGCATATAAAGATAAATACAAAGAGTTTAAGCATGATGTTGCAATTTTCTTAAATGAATACTTAGCAGATATGAATGAGACAGAATTTATAAAAGATGATTATATTAATGAATTTAATAAGATGGTTAAGTTTGTAGATACATATTTTCCTTATGGGTTTAGAAAAGATGAAAATAATCAATCTATAGCGAGAGTTAGATTTGAAGCTATTTCTGTAGGTGTATTTTTAGCATTGCAAGAAAATCCAAGCTTAAAAAGTCCAGATATGGAATGGCTTGACTCGGAAGGTTTTAAGATACAAACAACATCAGATGCTAGTAATAATCCTAATAGATTGCAAAATAGAATAGAATTTGTAAGAGATGGTTTATTGGGTAATTTGAATGAGGATAAACTTACAAATGGATAGTGTAGATAGTGATTTTAATAAAAGAAAAGATGAAGTTAATGAGTATTTTTCTTTTTTAGAAAAATTGAATAATGACAATATAAAATTAAATTATACAAAAGAAAACGATACAGAAGAATTTGTAATTTCAACAAAACTACAAAGAATATTTATAGCAAATACATTTTTACTTTTATATAACTTAGTTGAGTCAACAATACGAAATTCTATAGTTACAATTTACAATAAAATAAAAGATGATGAAGTTATATATGATAACTTATCAGAAAAAATAAAACAAATATGGCTACATAAAAATGGAAAAAGATTTTCGATATATAGTAGTGATAATACAATAGAAGTTAATCTTCAAAATATTATTAATGATATTATAAATAATGAAATCATAATGCTAACAAAAGAGGATATTCATATTTCAGGTAATATTGATGCTCAAGAAATAAGAAATTTAGCAGATAAAATAGGATTCGAAGTGTCTAGTAATGGGCGATATCTTGTAGATATTAAAGAAAAAAGAAATAGACTTGCCCACGGAGAGCATACATTCCATGATATAGGTAAAGATTTTACTTATAACGATTTAAATACTTACAAAGAAACTACTTTTATTCATTTGGAAGATGTTATTAGTAAAATCAAAAACTTTATAGATGATGAAAAATATAAAATACAACAAAACATAGGAAGTCAATAAATTGTCTAACAAAAATAAACAATGGCGAAGCTGAATCCTAAATTTACCAGCTTCGCCGTTAGCATTACAGTATTAGGATATTTACAATTAAGTTTATAATTGCTATAATTACCCCAAGAAGTTGGATGAAGTTTTGGTTCATCTTAAACCTCCAATGTTGGTTTTGTGGTTCGGACGGGTGTTCCTGCACCCTCCCACT
>JAMOPL010000030.1 GCA_027064515.1 Sulfurimonas sp.
AAGTATATTTTAACATCATCTAGTCTATAATATAGGCTAAATTTTATTTAAAGGAAAGATATATGAGAAAAGGTTTTACTCTTATTGAGTTAATTTTCGTAATCGTTATTATTGGTGTTCTTGCAGCTGTTGCAGTTCCAAAGTTTAAAAGTTTAAAGCAAAATGCTGAGGCTTCTGGTGTTCTAAAAATTGCTAATGATTCTTATGCTTCTATTCCATCGGCATTTGTTAATATTGTTGATTTAGAGGGTGATTATAATGCTTCAGGTACTAATGGAGTTAAATTAAGTAACCTTATTAATATCTCAGGTAAAGATTGGAATGCTACTTTTGATGATACTGTAAACGGTACTGATGATAATATTACAAAAGCTATATTTAATGTAAAAAATGATGCAGAAGCTGATAGTGTTGTTGTTTTAACACTTGATGGTAATGCAAGAAATATTGAGTTAAATATTACTTGTAGTAACTTTGTTGATTCTTTAACAAAAACAAAATGTGAAAAACTTCTTGGTTCTTCTACATCAAGTTCAAATGTTACTTTCTAAGTTCTAAACTATGAAAAAAGCTTTCACACTAATTGAACTAATTTTTGCAATTGTTATTATTGGTGTGTTGGCATCTTTTGCTATCCCTAAGTTCTCTGGACTTAGTGATAACGCTAAGATATCTGCTGAGCTATCTACTGCTGCTTCTGTTCAAGTTGCTCTTGATTCTTGTCATGGTGAGTGGATTATAAATGAGGGTTCTTTTACTTGTGGTGGTTCTATTGAATCTTCAGACTTAAATGAATATGGCTATCCAAAAGATGGTGAACTAGGTAGTTCTGATTCTACACCTCTTGATGCTATCTTAAAAAATGCTAGTGCAATTGCTTGGGAAAGAGATTCTACAAACTCTAATGAATATCGTGGACCTGCTTCAAATAGTGCTACTGGTACTTCTAAATGTAAAACTGGTAAACCTTGTAAAGGTAAATACTGGGATTATAACTCTACTTCTGGAACTTTTACTTTAACAGAATAATAAACTATTTCTATGAAAGTCATTTGTTATAAATGACTCTATTTTTTTATCTCTTCTTCTATTTTAAATCTCATTTATTTTATTGACAATCCAAAGTGTAAATCCAAGTAGTAAAGTCGATATTATAGCGATAGATATAGTTCCAGCTTCATGTTCCATTTTAGTTATTTCCTTGTTTTGTTTTATATTTGGGACTAAAGTCTTAGCCCTGAATTTAAGTTTTTTGTTTATACACCCATCGCATCAGCCATAGACCACATAGGTAAAAATATACCGAGAGCTAGAACTAAAACGAATCCTGCAATAGCAGCTATAAGGATAGGCTCTATCATAGAAGAAACACTATCTATAATATGGTCGTATCTATCGTTATAGTATTTTGTTATTTTCTTCAACATCTTATTTAAAGCACCAGAATCTTCACCAGCTTTTAACATTTGAAGAATCATACTCTCAAAATACTCAGATGCTTCAAAGCCATCATAAAGTGAACGACCCTCTTCAATGGCTTTACCAATCTCTTGAAATTTAATTTTCATATATTTGTTATCAACAACATCAACAGCAGCATGAAGAGCATTTACAATGGGAATCCCAGCATCTACTAGAATATCAAAAATATAGATAAATCGCCCAATCATAGCATACTTAGTAACAGGTCCAATTATGTAAGTTTTTAAAAGTAATTGGTCTGTTTTTAGGGCAACTTTTTCATTGCTCTTATAAAGCTTAGTAAACATTACAGAAAGCATAATAGCAACAACTACAATATAAACCCCATAAGTTGTTATGGCATGTTCTAGCCATATTAAAACAAGGGTAGGGAAGGGTAATTCTGTCTTCATCTCAGCAAAAACACTTTGAAACTGTGGAACAACAAATGTAATAACAACAGTAAAGGCAATAGACATAGCGATTATAATTGTAATTGGGTATCTTGTTGCTTTTTTTAGTTTCATACGGTTGTCGTGAATCTTTTGTAAAATCTCTGCTAATCTTTCTATTGATTCTGCTAAAGAACCAGATTGTTCACCGAGGTTTATCATAGAGATAGAAAGATTACCTAATTGACGGGCATAAGGTCTAAAAGATTCTGTTAAACTTTGTCCACTCTCTATGTCATCAGATACACTTTTAAGTATAGCATTCATCATAGGTTCTTCAGTTGCTTTTAGAGTTTCTCTTAGGCATATATTGATTGGCATACCAGCATCGAGCATAACAGATAGTTGTCTAAGAGCAGATATAAAACTCTCTATATCTATTCTTTTGTCTTTTATTGGGCTTTTATAGTTATCTATTTTTTTCTGAAATTTAAGGTTCAGAGGTTCATTTATTTCTCTTACTTTAACAATAACACCAAGTTCCATATTTTGAAATTTTTTCATGGCATCCATTTTAGTTGGAGTTTCTAAAACAGTTTTACCTCTTTTTTTACCATAACGGTAGATAATTTCAAAATATTTCATCTTTAACCTCTAGTAACTCTTGCTACCTCTTCAAGAGGGATAGTTCCATTTAGTGCTTTTTTAATACCATCTGTTATAATTGGGTTAAATAATCCCTCCTCTTTAGCAAGTTTAGCAATCTCAAATTTGTTGGCATTATTAGATATAAGTTGTGAAATTTTGTCATTTACTTTTAAAATTTCAACTAACATTATACGACCATCATAGCCACTCATTCCACATCTTTGACACCCTTTACCTTTGTGAAAAATAGGATTCTCAGGTAGATACTCTTCAACATGAGATATAAGTTTCTTATGTGGTTTATACTCCTCTTTACAGTATTGGCAATTTTTTCTAACAAGTCTTTGTGCAACAATTGCTAGTAAAGAATCGGCAATTAAGTAAGGTTCTAGTCCCATTTGTACCATTCTACTTATGGCACTTGGGGCATCATTTGTATGTAGAGTAGAAAATACCATATGCCCTGTAAGTGAAGCTTGAACAGCAGAGTTTAGAGTTTCAATATCACGAATCTCCCCAACCATAATAACATCAGGGTCTTGTCTTAGAAATGACTTTAGAGCAGAGAAGAAAGTAAAACCAACCTTTTCGTTTACTTGTACTTGTTGAACAAGTGGAAGTTGGTACTCAATAGGGTCTTCAACTGTTAAAACTTTGTTTTTAATACTTTTAATCTCATTTAGGGCAGCATAAAGAGTTGTTGTTTTACCACTACCTGTTGGACCAGTAATTAAAACAATTCCATAAGGTGAGTTAATAATATTTTCAAATAAAGATAGATTCTCATCTGCTAAACCTAAGTCATTTAGTTTGAGTAGAATCTTTTGTTGGTCAAGAATCCTCATAACAATAGATTCCCCAAAAAATGTTGGTGTTGTAGATAAACGGAAATCATATTTTGAATTATTTAAATCCATCGAGAAACGACCATCTTGTGCTTTTCTTCTTTCTGAAATATCTAAGTTACCAAGAATCTTAATTCTTGAAGAGATAGCATTATAAACAGCTAAATCAAAAACAAAAATCTCTTGAAGAATACCGTCAATACGACATCGAACACTTACCTCATGCCCATCAGGCTCAATGTGAACATCACTAGCCCCTCTAATAACAGCATCTTTTAGAATTGTAGTAATTAGACGAAGCACAGCACTCTCTTCGTTATCACTTTGGTAATTATCTTGAGATGTCTCTTTTATAACCTCTTGGGCAATACTTTTTGTACTTTGAATAATGTGAATACGCTGAAAGATATGGCGAACATCTTCATCTAAAGATAAATATAGTTTTATAGGTTTTGAGACAATAACATTTTCAAGAATTTCTAGTGCATCATTATTTAGTGGGTCTGATGTAGCAACATGGATATATTCTTCATCTTCTTTAAGTGGAATTGCTTCAGCATTTTGTAAAATATGTGGAGGGTATCTATCAATAAGCTTAAAATCAAGTTCATAACCAAAAATATCAATAAACTCTATTTTTAGAAGTGTCGATAACTCTCTTGCTATCTCTTTATGTGTAGTATAACCCTCTTGTATAAGAATCTCACCAAGTTTTTTAGAATAATCTGAAGCTTTTTGTAATGAAAGAGCCTTCATTAATTGATCATATGTGATAATCCCTTTTTCAATTAGATAATCACCTAGTCTTACTGTTTTTTTAATCATTATAAATACCTATGTTTTTTGATGTTATTGTTAGAATCTTTTACCTCTATGGTGATTCTTCCTCTATCTTTTTTATTTATATATACTTTATATTGCTTATTATCTTTTGTAAATCCAATAGTTTTTGGAGATGAAGAAATTAGTTTGAAATTTTTATCTCTTATAGCTACAAATGTATTTGATAATGGATGCTCACTAATTGGTAGAGCTAAAGTAGATATATCACTATCATCATACATAAATTGATAGATTAATCTTTTTTGTAATACCAATGATGAAAATATAACTGCATTTTGTCTAGTATCTTTTGATTCTCTTTGTTTACTTTGAAGAATTGCTAAAGTATCTATATAATCAGCCTTCATACAAGCATAACCAATAATAGATATAAACTTTTCATCTTTTTCATTATCAGCAAATATTTTTTTTCCAGTTACACATGCATTTCTATAATCTTTTTTATCAAGATATTTAGAAAATTTATGATACATATCAGCCTGCGCACCAATTGCCATAATAGCTAATATTAGAGATAGTTTAAGTATGTTCATCTATTTTCCTTGTGTCCATGTAATTAGTAAAGCTTCACCAGCTTTTGAATTGGCATTTGCTAGGTATAAATTTAGTATATCAATTGCTCTTGTATTGTTTCCTCTAGCATATTCAGACTTAGCATATAGTATCCATGCACTATCTGCTTTTCTATTCAATACATTTGCTTTTTTAGTCCAAAGGATAGCTAAAGAGTATTTTTTAGAATCATAATACCTTTGTGCTATTTTTAAAGCTATATCATAATTATTATCTTTATTGAACTGTGTTATTAAATCTTTTGTTGATTTTAACTCTTTTACAGAGATAGAAAAGTTTTTTGTTTTTTTATCTATACTTGGAGTTTTTTCAGGAATATCTAAAGGTTCAATAGTTTTTATTTTTTTTTCAACTATTATTTTCCTTTTTATAGTTGGAGTTTTTTTATTTGGCATATAGTTGCTATTTATATTTAATTTATATTCTACATCTTTGATAATATTTTTTTGTTCAATTATTTTTGTTGGTTTTATAATCTTTATCTCTTTTACTTTCTCAGCAATAATTGGTTTTTTTAGAATTATCTTTTTTGGAATCTCTTTAATAATAATTTGTTCAATTTCTTTAGTTTTAGTAATCTCTTTATTTACTATATTTTCATTATCAAATAAAAATATATAAGTAAAAATAGTTATAAGTAAAAGTAAAATTAAAATAGGAAAAGCAATTTTAATTTTTTGCTTTAGATGATAACTTTTACATTTTTTTTGTAAAGTTTCAAAATCATTATGCATTGATGATTCCTAAATCTATTCCTGCCATAGTTATTACACACTTATTTGGTGTTACATAATTAAAATGACCATTTGTTTTAGCATAGTCCATTATTAAAAAAGTATGCTTAAGTAGTTGTTTTGTAATTCTAAAGTTTCCTTTTGATAGTTTTAAAAGTAGATTTACTTGCTTCTTATCAAATAGTGAACTGATGTCACCTAGACCGTGTTTTAATAGTTGTGATTCTATATATTTTTTTATCTCATTCATTTTTAAGATTCCTAAAACAATAACACGATGATTTCGAGATAAAAAATGAGTTCTTTTTACAATCTCATCACCCTCTTGTTTATGCATAGATAAGAGAAAATTAAAATATCCTGTATCTGAAAGAGTACGGATAAATTCTAAAACTACATTATTTAATAGTTGAGCTTCATCTATGATGATTATGTGATTTAGATTTTTAAATTTATTGATTGCTTCAGTTTTTAGCTCTGATATTGTTATTCTTTTATCAAATATAGTATCTTGAAGAAGAAAATATAAGAAAGATTCTGGAGATGAAAATGGTTCAGAAGTAAAAAAGACTTTTTTATCTAAACTAAAATTTTTTTGTAAAATATTTAGCATATAAGTTTTACCAACACCAGGCTCACCAAGTAAAAATATTATAGGTATATTACTAGAATTTATAGCTTTTAATAGGGATGTTTTTGTGTATTCAGCACTTAGGCTTTCAAAATATAAATCAGAATTAAAACTTGTGTCAAATATATTTGATGCTTTTAAAAAGCTACTCATCTAATGAACCATTAAGTATTTTTTCAATTTTATCAATTGAAGGAAAATTGTCATTGCTAATTATTTTAGGCGTTATAACTATAATTAATTCTTTTTTAGATTTCGTTTTTGTTTTATTTTTAAATGCCCATCCTAGAATTGGAATATCTCCTAATCCATCAACTTTATTTATAGTATTTTCATCTGTTGTTGAGATAAGCCCACCAACAACTACACGATTCCCATCTTTGGCTTTAATAATAGAAGACAATTGCTTAATCCTAATATCTGGTGGCATATTACGAACACCACTAGCATCTACACTATCTTCTGCATCTATCTGTTCACTTACAACAGGATTTATTCTTAAAATAATAAAACCATCATCTGTAATCTCTGGAACTATATTTAGAGTAAGTCCTATAAATACAGATTCCATAGTATATGTTGATGATGCTGATGTTGTTGTATCACTTGTACTAAAAGTTCCATCTTGATAACGGTAGTTTATTTGTTGACCTACATTTATAACTGCTGGTTGATTATTTAGTGTTAAAATTTTTGGAGTAGATAGAACATTTACATTACCATGTTGGCTAAGGAAATCCATCAATCCATTCATTGATAAATTATATGTAGCATTTTGTGTTGAAATACCTTGTTTAAGTACATTATCCCAACTTCTTCCTAAATCACCTGCAATTGACAAATCAAATTTTGTCCAGTCTATACCTTTACTATCTTTGTTTGTATAAGTTAATTCAAATAGCTTAGTCTCTAACATAACTTGTTTATGCAAACGATCTTTAATTTTAATTAGATAGTTACTAATTCTACTAATTTGATTTTTAGTTCCTGTTATGGTAACAACACCAGTTTCACGATTTATAATTGATTTACTTTTAATTTTCATTTTATCACCATCTCTTGAGAGAATAGTGTCTATCTCATTGTTTAGTGTATCCCAAAAACTGAATTTAGATTTAGTAGTAACAGTAGTGTTATCTGAATTTCCACCACTTGAACCTGAATCATCATCTCCACTAGTAGAACTAGCACCAACTGATATGGTTTTTGTAGATTCTGTTGTATGTTCACTTAAGTTCACATAGTCGATTACAAATGAACGAGTTTCCAAGTAAGAGATAGTTAGCACTTTATTTAATTCATCATATTTAAAAAACATATTATTTTGAGTAAGTAAAAAATCAAATATATTCTCTAGTGTATAATCTTTTACATGAACAATATAAAGATTCTCTTTGATTATTCTTTCAGCTTCATTATCTTTTATCTTTACAGAAAATTGACACTCATATGCCATATTTTCTATTATGTCGATTGTTCTAACATCGCTACCTGCATTTATGTCAAAAGTAAAAAGTTTATTTTCACAATTAGAGTTTGCATTAAGTGTATAGAAGGTTAAAAATATTATAAGTATAAATTTCATTGTATAATTTCCTTAGTTTTAATTATGCTTTTATTAGATTTTATAGTTAGTAAAGTTTTTTTCTTATTTCTTAAAACTACAATATATTTTTGATTAATCTGTTTTATAACACTGCCTTGAACAGTATCTCCAGTTTTATGCCATTTACCGTTAATAAGCACTTTATTATTTAATATTGTTTGGACAATAATTGGAAGAATTATTATTGGCTCAATCTCTTCTATTTTTTTTGATTCACTAATAATTGGTTTTGCACTTGCGAATGGGTCGTAAACATTATAATCTATCTTTGAAGATATCTCTTTTTGTTTATTAATTATATCTATTCTTTTAGAAATATTGTCAATATTTAGGGCATTAACTAGTGTAAATATTGGAGTTAATATTGCTAATATAATTAATTTTTTCATAATTCAACTCCATATAGTAAAATATTTATAGTGAAGTTTGTATTTTGTTCTTCATCAATATCTACTGTTATCTCTTTTATTCTAAGTAAAGTTTTAAAACTATCAATATATTGAATTAGCCCCATTATACTTTTAAAAGAACCTGAACCAGTAATAGCAATTTGCTCTTTTTCAACAATATGAACACTATAAGCAATATGTTTTTTTTCTGATTCTATATATCCTATATTGATTCCATAACTAAGAGAACTTTTAAGGATATGGTCTAATACTTTTGCTATCCCCATTGAGTTGTAAAACATAAAGTCCATAGAATCTAGTTTACTTCTTATGAATTGGTCTTTGTATGTTTGAATACTAATCTGTTCTTTTATAGTTAAAATCTCTTTTTTTGTTTTTTTAATATTTCTTTCAATAGACTTTATGCTATTTTTTTGTAGTTTAGATTCTAGTTGATGGATAGAGTCTATCTCTGTTTCTATCTCCAAATTCAAATCCTCACCAAAATAGTTCCAGCTCCCAAATACTAAGGCAACAACAAGAAATAGATAAATACCTAATCTTTTTGCAGGTGGCATCTCTGCTAATTGAAACTCTAATTGCTCTATCTGTTCATTCATAGCCCAATCTCCACAAAACTTTCATAGTAGTTTTCATTTCTTTCAACTTTTTTTGTTTGTGCATTTGAATAACCTAAAGATATTAACTCTTTTATAAACATAGCAATATCGTCTCGTTTTTCATATTTTGTAATTACTTGTATTTTCATAAGTTTTGCATTTTTAAACTCTAAAAGTTTAGAGGATAATGAATATTTTTTCATAGCTTTATTTATATCTTTCATCATTTTTTGACGATATGAAGTCTCTTTCTCAAAATCTTCAATAGTATTTAACATACGATTATATCCATCTAATCTAGAGATTATTTCAGATTTTTCTCTTTTTAGTGAATCTCTATCAGTTCTCTCTTTTTTTAGAGTAGTTTGTAGTTTCTTTGTTACTTTTTCGAGCTTAGTTACTTGGGCTTGTAAATCATTTTTTTGTACTGCTAATTTATCAAGTTCTAGCATCGCATAAATAGGGTAAGCACCTGCTAATATTAGTGATGCAATTAGCACCATACTAAATTGTCCAGCATGTGTTTTTATAAAAAGAGGTTTTCTCTCATAGATAGTTTGATTTGGTATTTGATACTTTTCTTGAGCAGAGCCTAGAGCATAAAGAGCATTAAGTGCATAATGCTTCATCCCATTTTCAACAGTATCAAAAATATTTAGTATCTCTTTTGTAGATTCTTCATAACCATAATCATTAAACATATTTAAGAGTGCTGGAATATCTGCACCCTCAAAATCTAGGTAGATTCTATCTATATTATCTAGTTTAAATACACCCCTTTTATGTCCAATAGCATGGGAGATTCTCTCAATTATTTTAGTAAATTCCTCTTGGATATTACTCATTTGTAAAAATTCACTATCTTCATATAGATTAGTATCTACACCTTTTGTGTTTAAAATAGTTTTTAACTCTTTTAGTTCAATACCAAGTTTTTGAGATAATTCATTTAGTGTAGGGATAGTTCTAGTTGAGATATATTGACCATCTTTAAATATTACTGCATAAGAATCATCATCCCCAAAGTGTAAAAATAGATCATTTTTTTTATCTAATAGTTCAAAATTATAAAGGGCTATGTAGCTCAATGATGATGGAAATATCACATCTAAATGATGATTTTTTTTAACAATTGGATTGAATTTTTCATCAAGTAGTGAAACTTCACTAGCATAAGATTCTATATAATCATTTTCATCATTTTCTAAAGGGATAATTAAAGATGAGATTTTGAAGTCGGTTTCAGAGTTAAGACCAGCCTCTTCATACATCTTCATTTCAGCTTGAATCTCTAGTTTTTCAGCCGAAGTCCCTTTTAGAATTTTAAATCCGTGAGTACGGATAAAAGATGATGGGATAGTTGCAGCACTATAATAATCTCTTGATTTTTTTAATGGAGCATCACTAAATGTTAATCCATCAAATAATAGTTGTTTATTTTCGTCAATTATAAAAAGAATTTTATCTGTTATCATTTATTATCTCATCAGTTTATTGTTTAATTTATATCGGCAAAAAATATTTTAACTTTAGTAAGTTATTATAGCATAACCTGTTATGGGTTCAATAGTTATATTTCTCTCTTCATTAGAATATTTAAAATTAAATACAATTTCTTCTGTTAACAAAACACCATTAAAATCTTTTTTATGTGGTCTTCCTTTTGAATCAAAGCATATAGTTGTATCACTTGGATTTATATTTACATGAAGTTTATATGAAATTTCTTTAGAATTACTAGTACTCTCTTCTAATGCAGATTTTTCAATTTGAATACATCCAGTAGTATTATAATCACTTATAACAGAACCATCAAAATTCAAATGTTCAAAACCAGTACCTAAAAATTGTGCTTCTTTGATTTTCATCTGAATAAAATTAACATCGTTGATAAGATATTTTGGTTTAAAAGATGTCATACCTACACCAGCCATTACCCCAATAATAATAATAACAAATATAAGTTCAATAAGTGTGAATGCTCTCATGGTTGTTGTAATGTCCTTCTAAGTATTCTACTAACTATTATTCCATCTCCGTTTGTAGCTTTTACCTCTACTTGAAGAAGAGCCATCCCATGACTTATATTGCTACTCTCTTCTATGCCTATTCCTCCCGAAGTATTACAATCGGATAAATCTTGACTACCAATTTGTAGATAGTATTTTGTTATATTTACAACAGCACTATATGTTATATTTCTTTTAGTAATATCTTTAGGCGTATAGCTTTTCAAACAACCATCACTTCTATTATGATCAGAAATTGCTAAAAGTGTTTGTTCAACTATACTTGTTAAATAGAGTTCATTTTGTTCCCTAATAAAACTATTTTGTGTATGTTTTGACGAGATAGAAGCATATTTTAAGACTATAAGCATCATCCCACTGATGATTAGAATCATCATAATAGCTTGAATAAGACCCATTGCATTTCTCATCAAAAAACCACCTTTTGTTTCGATATACGAACAGGAGTAGAGCCACGGATAGAACGGTTCATATCGATATTTATACGGATAGTATCATTTACATATATAGCTTCAAAAGCACTCACATCAGTAGCTAAAATACTAACATTTCCATCTGGTGTTCCAGAACTATCACCACAAAAAGTGTTACCAGCAAATGGTTGATAGGCATAAAAAAGAAAAAGTGTATTTGTAAAGTTTATATCTGGAGGAAAAACATAATTACCATTATCGCAATTATTTTCTAAATCATTTTGAGTTAAATTTTCTCCACGAGTTATAGCATAGGCAGTGTTAGTTAGATAATATTTTTCATAAATATATTCTGGTTGAGAATCATTATCGTCAGTAAGTTTTGTACTATTGTTATCAATACTTACAGAAAAAGAGAGGTTGCTATCTGTATGATGTAGTCCAAAAGCACCTCCACATGCTTTGCTAGATTCCTCAGCACCCTCATCAAAAGCACCAGCAAAGATTAAATTTACATCAGTTGAATTTAAATCTTTACTAATATCTTTTGTAGCTAAAATATGAGAAGTTCTATTGCTATCACCTAAATCAATAAATCCATCATAATCACCTTTGAGTAGTTCATCATCCATAGTTCCTAACCATTCTAAAACTGTATATGTTTTAGTGTCGTCTAGTTCGGTTATGGGATCACAATCACCACTAGTTGAGTCATACCCAATAACACTATTTGGAATACGGTTATAAAGAAAAACACCAATTTGATCTAGAACTATTTGTGAGCGAAGTGTCATATCTGTAACAGCTTTTGCTTTTGCACTTCTAAGATAAAGTGCTTGCATCGCTTTAAAACTACCCATAGCAAGAGTAGCTGATATAACAACAACAAAAATCATTTCTAGTAGTGTAAAGGCATCTTTTTTCATTAATCTTTCCACTGCTCTTTTTTAATTTGAATATGACCTAAATTCGCTGAATGATAAAAGAAACTTGCTTTAAATCCTTTCATTTTTTTGTTATCTTCTCCTGAAAATATTGTTGTATTAATCTCTTTTAAGTCTCTAGTTGTATTTTTACTTTGATTTGTATAATTAGAATCAACATAATTTACTGTTACATTAATATCATAAATATTTTTACTAGCTCCATCTACTGTTTTATTGACATCTATTGTTTCACCATCATAATCATCAATATCATTATAGTCATCACTCCCATTTTCTTGACCAACAGGGGATGATGTATTATCATCATCTATACAGTTTCTAGAACCCACAAATCCACCAATTTTATAATCATCACAAGTTGTATCAGTAGTGTCTAAAATTTTCCCATTGGGGATAGTGTTTTCATCCCAAGTAAGTTTTAGGATTGAACCCATAAGTGAGTAGGCGTTAAAAAGAGCATCCTCTTTCATAGACAACTCCATAGATTTGTTTGATGCAAAAATAATCTTAGGAACAATACTAAATACAATAGCAATAATAACCATTGATAATATTAACTCTATAAGTGTAAGCCCTTTTCTCATCTAATTACCAACTATATTACAGTTATGATAAGAACAAAATAGTTTTTTAATATGAAAGTATGAGTTTTTAGTTAAATTTCTATAACTTTTAAAAATAATAACAAGTCTATTTTTATAAGTTTGTAAATTAGAAAAATAAAATTTACATAAAACTATATCACCCTTTTTTATTTCCATATCTTATCTTCACTTTCATCTTGCCAATCTATTATAGTATCTACACTAGACATAGTCATATAATCTATACTTTTATTATTTGTTGGTGCAGATTTATTTTTATGTAAGTCTGTTATTATCTCTATGTTTTTTTTAGGAATATTATTTAAAAAAAACATAACCTTATCAAAAATCAAATCGCTTATATTTAATTGTATAGTTTTCATAAATCCCCTTTTTATAAAATAATAGCATATATTATCTAAAAACCTTAATCCCTTTTTTAGTGTAATCACCTCTAGCTTTTACACCAATACTTCCACCTTTATACTCTCCTGATGATATGCTTGCGTTATCTTCTTTATCTTGTATGTAAGTATAAGTTGAACAAGGGTGGCTTGAACAAGTAGTCCCAGCAGATGAGTTATAATCTTTGTCTGTCCCATAATTATACCAAAAATATTTAGGGATATTTATATGTATAATAGCATTAGTTGAGTTTTCAGCATCATCATTTCTTGTGATATTAAAATTAACTTGACCACCTTTAATACTATCAAAAACAACATTATGTTCAGGGCTAGGTGTGTGTGATATATTTGTGTCTTCACTAGCTTTAAAATCAGAATCTTTAAATGCAGTGATAGAATCATCATAGTTAAGGTACCATTCCCCCTCTACTGCTTTTTTTGAAGTATCTTTTTTATAGACTAAAATTTTAAAATTATTTGTAATTGTTTCCTCTCCCACACTTACAACAGATAAAGTTTTTATTTTTGAATAGTACCAAGTAAGATTATCATCTAAATTACCAATAGCATTATCAACAATAATATTTTTTTCATCTTCACTATACTCTGTAAGATTAATATCTTTTATTTGAGTTTTTATTGGCTTAAATGCTTCAGTCGTATTTTTATCCATTCTATAAACTAAAGAGAAGTTACTTATGCCCTTGTTAAAAGTTTCTTTACTAGTGTTAAACTCTCCATTTGTTCCAACGATACTAAAGTTATCATCAAACTGTATATACTTACTAAGATTCCCATCTGTTAAATTTCTATCAAATGTGATAGATGTATTTACATCAATAGCATATTCGCTTGTATCAAATTTATTGGTGGTTTCATTCGCTTCATTTTTCGCAGTTAGAGTACCCTCTATTGTATAGTTCATATCATAAGCAAAATCTTGAGCCATATATGCCCAATCTTGTTTAGTAGAAGATTCGTGTTTAGTTATATTTAGATCAAAATGGTGAGGTATTACCATTATAGTAAGATTCCCTTCAATGGTTCTATCTGCTATATTTGTGTCATATTTATCTACATTAGCATAATCAGTATCTATAATTTTTATAATATATTTTCCAACATCACTAATATTAAAATCATTTTTTTTACCTGTTCCAGAATCACTTATATTAAAATCAAAAGTTGTGTTAAAATCTTCCCCACCAGCTTTAGGTATAAAGTATAAAGATACATTTTTATCACTATTAGATTCTGGAAAAAATTGTTCATAAGTGATGATGTTTGAATCATCTGAATTGCTAGCATTTATCTCTAAAGTATAATTTTTTCCTGCTCTTATTTTAGTATTATTAATATCTAAAATAAATTTATCTGGGATAGTCGCAAAAGAATCATTTGATTGAGTTTCATCCGTATCTATATCATCACACTCTTTGTCCTCATTTTCTATCCATTTGAAGAAAAAACTAGCACTTGTTGTTGCAAAACTAGAGTTAGTTTCAACATTTGTAGTGTTAGAATCACGAATATCTACCTTTGTCCAAGTGGTATTGTTATCACTTTTATCATCTGAAATTATATAACATAATGTGCCATTAAAATCAAGAAGTTGAGTTTCATCATCAGAATCGATAGAACTTATAGTAAAGTTGAAATCACTACCAACTCTTTTAGTTGTCATATTGCTATCACTTACATTATTTTCATCATAAGATGTGTAGGCGATGAAGTTAGATACTTCTACTATATCTTTGGCACAAGCATCAGCAAACTCTTCGTGTGGACACTCATCTAGTGGCTCATCATCTTTAAATCCATCTTTATCATATGTAGTATCTATTGGTAAGTATTTCCAAAAGTTTTTAGGAGCATTAAAATCGAATGAACGGCTTATTGCACCAGAATTATCTTTATCTTTTGGGCAAAAACAGCTATTTTCTAGTTCAATCTCTTTACAGTTCCAATCTAATGGATAAGTTCCACCTGTTTTTAAAAGACCAAAACTAGAATTTTTTATAAAAGCAGTATCTGTATCTAACTTATCACAAGTTGATTTTTTGAATGAATAGTCACATTCACCCGAACTAATATGTAAGCCATCAAACATAGGATTCCCATCTTTAAACTCAAATCCACAACCCTTAGATTTTAGTATAACACCAGTTACATTTAAATCACCATCTACATCTAATTCTAAACCTTTACCTTTGGAATTCATAATGATGTTATGAAATTTAGCTTTTTTAATTGACCCCATAATAAGCCCATCAGAATCTCTTGAAATCATAGTTGAGTTATAATCATCATTACCAAAAGAAAATTCAGCATCACTATTTACACTTGGAAAATTAAAAGCTTTTCCTGAACCATTTATGTGGAAATAGTTAAATTTATATTTTGTCCCTTTCAGTTCATCTACTGAAAAAGTATGTTTAGAGTTATCGTTGGAACTATTTTTAAACTCAAAAGCATTAAGCTCAAAATCACCAAGCTCTTTAAATCTAATTCCAGAACTTTTATTCATATCTAAAGAGATACTCTCAAGAGATACATTACAATCACTCTTAACATCATCACCAAAATGAAATCCAAATTGGTCAGTTTTATCTGACATCAGTTTAAAATTCATAGATCTAAAATGAAATTGATCTTTAGAACTATCACACTCTTCGATTTCTATGTGGGAACATTTAGATTCTGCTTTATTAAAACCATAAAAATCGTATTCACCACCAAAATCACTACTGAATTTAAAGTTATTACACTCACTTTGCATCACAGGAATATTACCAATTTTGATTCTTGAAGTGCTACTGTTTTTATTTTTTGTAAATCCAAAAATAGCTTGATTTGAACCACTACCACAGCCATTATTACAAGATGCACTGTTTTCAAATGCTATTCCAAAAAAGTTTATTTTTTCTATATCTGTATGGTTGATATTAACAGTTAAATCTTCATCACTAAAAATTTTTACATCATTCCCTTTTCCTTGTATTGTCAATTTATTAAATTTAGAATTATTTAAATCTAAGCTTTCCTCATAATCACCAGTACAAACTTTGATTTTAAAAGGTCCATTTTCACTTGAATCTCTAATTTTTGTCAATGCTTCATTGATGGTATTGAAGTTAGGATCATCACAGCTAGAATCACTCTTATCTGCATCCGCATTATTATTAGGTTCTACATAAAATGTGGAACTTCCATCATCGTTAGAATCACATTCAGAATCATTACTTTGAAACATTGCCATTATCCCACTATCTTCTTCCACTATCCAGTCACCGTTGACATCAGGATCTCTATGAACATCTCTGTTTGCATCAGTGTTATTTGTGAAAGAAATATCTGTATCATAATCATATTTAAACTTACAATCGTTAATTTTACCCTCAACATCATTATCGTTTATTACTAAATAGTCGATAAAATTCCCATCTGCATCAACTAAACTTATA
Source organism: Sulfurimonas sp. (assembly GCA_027064515.1). GTDB lineage: Bacteria > Campylobacterota > Campylobacteria > Campylobacterales > Sulfurimonadaceae > Sulfurimonas. The sequence goes on from JAMOPL010000030.1 coordinate 16,588, forward strand.
CTCATACCATTGTCAAAATCTAGTTCATCTTTGTCAACTTCAATTGCAGCATATTCATCATCAGAACAATCAGCTACATCATCAAAATAGTAGGTTTTAGTTCCATCATTTGTAGATAATTTAATACCCCAACTACTATTAATATCTGTTCCATCAAGCGAAGCTATCTCAACAAAAGGTTTTGAACCCATACTAAAAATACTACTTTTAGGTTTATAAATTTCATTAATAGTGATACTGTTAATATATTCAGAACACCCAGCAAATAGGTAATTACCTAACATAATAATTAATAATAATTTTTTCATTTTATATCCTATTTATAAATATTTATTTTTTAAGATGAAATCATAACATTAAGTAGTTGAGTATTTAGATAAACTATAACTATCTAAATGTTTTTACACCATCTTTTGT
>JAMOPL010000031.1 GCA_027064515.1 Sulfurimonas sp.
TAATGTTTTGAATCAAAGCAAAATGCTTTAATTCAAATTATTGATATCTATTGTTCTTCGTAAGGGTTAAATTGTATCTCTTGATCTTTATATATTCCTGTTCCAACAGGGATAGTACGACCAATAATTACATTTTCTTTTAAATCATTTAAGTCATCAATTTTTGCTGATACAGCTGCTTCAGTTAATACTTTTGTAGTATCTTGGAAAGATGCTGCTGAGATAATAGAATCTGCACTAACTGCAGCTCTAGTAATACCAACTAAAAATGGCTCAGCAAGAGCTGGACGACCACCAAGACGGATGATTTTTTCATTTTCTATTACAAATTTACTTTTAGAAATTAAATCACCTTCAATAAACTTAGTATCTCCAGATCTAACAATTTTCACTTGTCTTAGCATCTGAGTGAAAATAACTTCAATATGTTTATCAGCAATATTTACCCCTTGAGAACGGTAAACTTGTTGAACTTCACTTACTAAATAGTTATATAAAGCTTTAACACCCATAATACGAAGTAGTTCATGTGATGATATGATACCTGTTGTTAATCTTTCACCAGAGTGAACAAAATCACCAGCATTTACAACTGGTAGATGAGATTTATCGACAAAATAATCTTTTACCAAGCCATTATCAGATGAGATAACAATACGAACTTTACCACGAAGCATTTTACCAAAACTTACTACACCATCTATTTCAGATATAAGAGCTGTTGCTTTTGGACGGCGACCTTCAAATAATTCAGATACACGAGGAAGACCTCCAGTAATATCACTTGATTTTTGAAGTGCTTTTGGTGTTTTAGCAATAATATCGGCTACTTTAACAGTAGCACCATCAGAGATAAATATAGATGATTTAGGATCAATTGCATATCTAATTAACTCGCCCTCATCAGTTGCTAAAACTATTGTAGGTTTATATTCTGTTGGTATATACTCATTAATCATAAGACGAGTTTTACCAGTTAATTCATCCATCTGTTCACTAGCAGTTACACCAATTATAATATCTTCAAACTGCACAGTACCACTAGCTTCTGATATAGTAGGATTAGAGTATGGATCCCACTCAGCAATTGCTACAATTTCATCATTTTCTGGCTTAGCAAGTAATGTATCAGGTTCAACAATTTCATCATCACTAATAACAATTTCAGAGCCACGAGCAATATAATGTCTTATAGCTTCACGATTATTAGAATCTACTACTGTTGCGAATAAACCTTTCTCCTCAACACGATATCCAGCTTTAACGCCTTCAAATCTTTCTAAATAGTCACCTTTTAATAAGAAATACTTAACAGTACCTTTCTCTTTTGCAGTGATTTTTTGAGTTATTGGAACACCATCTTTAACTAATATTTCTGAAGCATAAGGGATACTACTTGGAATATTCCAACCATCTTTAATAGTTTCAACTAACGATTCATCTTCTGCAATTTCACTTCCAGTTTTATAAGGAAAATAAAATTTACCCTCTATCTGTCCACTGATACCTGCTAATTCATTTGGTTTAGCAATCTCATTTTTACGAAGTGTATAACGCACAGTATCAGTTTTAGATATAACACTTACTAAAACTTCATCATGAATTGTTTCAATCTCAATTTTACCTGCAAATGGTGCTTTTATTTTAGGCTCAACTAATAATATAGCAGCATTTCTACGATTTGCTATAATATTCTTACCCTCTTTAGAAGCATAAGTTTTAAGATTATAATATCGGATAAAACCTTCTTTTTCAGCTGTTACTTGTCTCTCTTGAGCAGTTGAGCTTGCAGTTCCCCCAACATGGAATGTTCTAAGAGTAAGCTGAGTACCTGGCTCTCCAATAGATTGGGCTGCAATAATACCAACAGCTTCTCCAGCACGAACAATTTTACCTGTTGCAAGATTTACACCATAACATAATGCACAAATACCATTTTTACTTTTACAAGTTGTTGGTGTTCTAATATGTGCTGTTTTAATTCCAGCTTCAGCTATAACTTTAGCTTTTACTTCATCAAGTAGTGTTCCCTCAGCAAATAAAATTTCATTACTTATTGGATCAATAATATCTTCAGCAAGAACTCTACCAAAAAGTCTATCTTCTAAAGATTCTATAAGAGTATTTTGATCAGATATATCTGTAATCTCAATACCCTCATGAGTATGACAATCATGTTCAACAATCTTAACATTTTGAGCAACATCTACTAGTTTACGAGTTAAATAACCAGCATTGGCTGTTTTAAGTGCTGTATCGGCAAGACCTTTTCTAGCACCGTGAGTAGAGATAAAATATTCAATAATATTTAATCCCTCTTTAAAGTTAGAGATAATTGGTGTTTCAATAATATCACCACTTGGCTTTGCCATAAGTCCACGCATACCAGCTAGTTGTCTAATTTGAGCAGCAGAACCACGGGCACCAGAATCAGCCATCATATGGATAGAGTTAAAACCATCTTTATCAGTTTCAACTAACTCCATCATCTGCGATGCAAGAGTATTATTAGTATCTGTCCAAACATCAATAATTTTATTATATCTTTCTTGTTCAGTTAATAAACCAGCTTCAAATTGTTTTTGAATCTCTAAAACTCTTGTTTTAGAATCAGCAATTTTAGCTTCTTTAGTATCTGGAATAATAATATCAGCAGCAGATATTGAAACACCAGATTCCGTAGCATGTTTAAAACCTAAATCTTTTAATTTATCTAGGAATCCAGCAGTTATACCAATACCACCATGCTTTTGCACATAATCAACAATTTCATTTATATATTTTTTCTTCATCACTCTATTCCATAATTCTGCAGGAACAAAATCAGGTAATATTGCTTTAAGTAACATACGACCAGCTGTTGTATGGATAATTCTACCATCAATACGAGTTCTAACTTTTGCATGTAAATCTAATGCATCATGCTCAATAGCAATTCTAATTTCATCAACATTTGAAAAAAGTTTATTTGAACCTTTTACACCATTTTTTTCTAAAGTGATGTAATAAATCCCAAGTACCATATCCTGAGAAGGTGTAGCGATAGCTTTACCAGAGGCAGGAAGAAGAATATTCATAGAGGCAAGCATAAGTACTTTAGCTTCTGCAATTGCAGCAGAAGATAAAGGTACATGAACTGCCATTTGATCCCCATCGAAATCGGCATTGAAAGCAGCACAAACTAGAGGATGAAGTTGAATAGCTTTTCCATCAATTAGTTTCGGGTGAAATGCTTGAATAGAAAGTTTATGAAGTGTTGGAGCACGGTTAAGCATAATTGGATAACCATCAACAATTTCAGCAAGACATTCCCAAACTTCATTTGTTTTTTCATCAATCATTTTCTTAGCAGCTTTTACTGTTGTTGCATAACCTTTATCTTCTAGTTTAGCAATCAAATGTGGTTTAAATAGTTCAAGAGCCATTTTCTTAGGTAATCCACACTCATCCATCGCTAAATAAGGTCCAACAACAATTACAGAACGACCAGAGAAATCAACACGCTTACCAAGAAGATTCTGACGGAAACGACCTTGCTTACCTTTAATAATTTCAGATAATGATTTAAGTGGTCTTTTGTTGGCACCTTTAACAGCATTAGCACGACGACCATTATCAAATAAAGCATCAACAGACTCCTGAAGCATTCTTTTCTCATTACGAACAATGATTTCTGGAGCTTCAAGTTCAACTAAACGCTTAAGTCTTTGATTACGATTAATCACACGACGATACAAATCATTTACATCTGAAACAGCAAATTTACCACCATCAAGTGAAACAAGAGGTCTTAAATCTGGTGGAAGAACTGGTAATACAGTTAACATCATCCATGCTGGATTATTACCACTATTTAAAAATGATTCAATAACTTTAAGTCTTTTGTTAATTGTTTTTTTCTTAGCTTCAGATTTTGTTCCACTAAGAGCTTCTTTTAATATAGTAAATAGGTCAACTAAATCTATAGAATCTAATAAATCACGAATAACTTCACCACCCATACGAGCTTGAAATCCTAATTCACCAAATCTCTGAACAAGAGTACGATACTGTTCTTCATTTAAAACATCATATTGTAAAACTGGTGTTTTAGCTTCAGCATCATAATATGCCTCACCACCAGTTTCAACAATATATGCTTCATAATAAAGTACACGCTCAAGATCTTTCATTTTGATACCAAGAAGAGTACCTATTCTTGAAGGTAATGAAGATACATACCAAATATGAGCAACTGGAGTAACTAATTCAATATGTCCCATACGATTACGGCGAACCTTAGTGCTAGTAACTTCAACACCACATTTTTCACAAACTACACCTTTATAACGCATCTTTTTATATTTACCACAAAGACACTCATAATCTCTTACTGGACCAAAAATTTTAGCACAAAAAAGACCATCTCTTTCAGGTTTAAAAGTACGGTAGTTAATTGTTTCAGGTTTTTTAACTTCACCATGACTCCAAGACATAACCTTTTCAGGTGATGCAAGGCGAAACTGTAACTGTTTTATATCTTTAGGTCTATTATCTTCTGTTACTTCTACTGGTACTAATTTACTCATCCTCTTCTACCTCGTCTAAAATCTCTACATCAAGAGCCAATGATTGAAGCTCTTTAGTTAATACAAATAGTGTCTCTGGAATACCAGATGGTGGCACTAATTCACCTTTTGTAATTGCTTTATAAGCACGAACACGACCATCAACATCATCTGATTTGATAGTTAGCATCTCTTTAAGAACAGCACTTGCTCCATAAGCCTCTAAAGCCCAAACTTCCATCTCACCAAATCTTTGACCACCAAATAGTGCTTTACCACCAACTGGTTGTTGAGTAACTAAAGAGTAAGGTCCTGTTGAACGAGCATGAATTTTTTCATCAACAAGGTGATGAAGTTTAAGGATATACATATAACCTACATTTACACGCTCTTTAATCTTTTCACCAGTTAAACCATTATAAAGAACAGTTTTACCATCAGAATCCATATTTGCTAATTCATAAAGTTTTTTGAACTCTGCTTGATTTACACCTTCAAAAATTGGAGTAGCAAATCTTACACCACCTTTAGCCCAATCTCTAGCATAACCTAAGAATTTCTCATCACTCATATCACCAATAACTTTAACAGCATTCATCATACCAGCTACATCAGCAATAGAGATCATTTTTGCACGAAGATTATCTATGTAATCTTTTTGCTTAGTTTCAAATTGTTCTAATATTTGATTACCTAATTCACGACCAGCCATACCTAAGTGCATCTCTAAAATTTGACCTATATTCATACGAGATGGAACACCTAGTGGATTAAGACATACATCAACTGAACGACCATCTTCCATATAAGGCATATCAACTTCAGGAACTATAATAGAAACAATACCTTTATTACCATGACGACCAGCCATTTTATCACCAACTTTTAGTTGACGCTTAGTTGCTATATAAATTTTCACATATTTAACAACACCATTTGGTAAGATATCATCTTTTTCTAAAATTGTAAGTTTCTCTTCATGCTCATCTCTAAAAACTCTTTTTTGTTTTTGAAAATGATTTTTAGTTTTAGTATACTGATTTTGAATATCTTCACTAAATGACTTTACAATAGCATTGATTGCAAAACGACTTACTTCTATTAAATCATCTGCATTAATTTTATCTCCAGCTTTATAGTCAACATCACCAATTTTAATATCATTTTTTAAAGACTCTTGAGAAAGTAGTTGACCTACTCTTAACATCTCCTCTTTATCAATCATTAAAAGTCTATCGTAATGTTCTCTTTCAAGATAATCTCTTTCCTCTTTTTCAAGTTCTAATGCACGAGGATCTTTGTCATAACCTTTTTTAGTAAAGATTTTAACATCAACAACTACACCTTCCATACTTGGAGCACAATAAAGTGATTTGTTTACAACATGACCAGCTTTTTCACCAAAAATAGCACGTAGTAAACGCTCTTCAGGAGTTGGCTTAACTTCACCTTTTGGTGAAACCTTACCAACTAAAATCATTCCACCTTCAACTTTAGTACCTATCTTAACTATACCACTCTCATCAAGATGTACTAACTCATCATCTCTAACATTTGGAATATCACGAGTAATCTCTTCAACACCATGCTTAAGTTCTCTAGCTTCAACATCTTTTTCATAGATATGTACTGAAGTAAAAGCATCTTTACGAATTAATTTTTCAGAGATAACAATTGCATCCTCAAAATTGAATCCATTCCAAGGCATAAATGCAACCATTGCATTAACACCTAGTGCTAATTCACCTTGATCCATATTTGGACCATCAGCAATAACTTGTCCAGCCTCTACTATATCACCAACATTTACAATTACTTTTTGAGAAAATGAAGTGTTTTGATTCGTACGAAGATTTTTTTGTAAAGGATAATAATCAATATATATCTCCCCATCTTCATCACCCATTACATATATATGTTTTCCATCTACTTTTTCGATTTTTCCAGCTCTTTTAGCTTTAATACATTCCCAAGCATCACGAGCAACAAGTTTTTCAACACCTGTTCCAACCATTGGTGAAAAAGGTCTAAGTAGTGGAACTGCTTGACGTTGCATATTTGAACCCATTAGCGCACGATTGGCATCATCATGTTCTAAGAAAGGGATAAGTGAAGCAGCAACACCAACAACCATATGAGAAGATAAATCTGCATATTCACATTCAGTTGGTGGTCTCATAAGGATTTCACCATCTTGTCTAACTGCGATTATACTCTCTATAAACTGATTTTCTTTATTCAATTTATTTGAAGCTGCTGCAATTTTTACACCCTCTTCTTGTGTAGCTGTAAGATAAATAACTTCATCAAGAATTTTTCCATCTTTCATAACTTTATATGGTGCTTCAATAAAACCATGTTCATTAACTTTAGAATAGGTTGCTAAAGTATTGATAAGTCCAATATTTTGACCCTCTGGAGTTTCAATAGGACAAATTCTACCATAGTGAGTTGGATGAACATCACGCACTTCAAATCCAGCACGCTCTTTAACAAGACCACCCTCACCTAGAGCTGATAAACGACGCTTGTGTGTAACTTCAGATAGTGGATTTGTTTGATCCATAAACTGAGAAAGTTGTCCACCAGAGAAGAACTCCATTATTGTTGATGTAATCATTTTTGAATTTATTAAATCGTGTGGCATTAATTCTGCCATTGGTCCACTCATAGTCGCTAATTTATCACGAATAGCTTTTTGCATTTTTATAAGACCATTATGTAACTCATTACCTAAAAGCTCACCAATTGAACGAATACGACGATTACCTAAGTGATCTCTATCATCAATATGACCTTGACCATTTTTAACTTTGATTACATATTTAACAGATTCAATCACATCTTGATGAGTTAAAACTGTTACATATTCAGGAATATCTATACCTAATTTATGATTCATCTTCATACGACCAACTTTAGTTAAGTCATATCTTTCAGGATCAAAGAAAAGTTGATTTACAAAAATTTTAGCTGCTTCTTTTGTTACTGGTTCACCTGGTCTCATTACTTTATAAATACGAATTGCAGATAAATCATTTTCATCTTCAATCTCTTCAGTTTGTTTAAGTAATTTTAAAGAATCAGCATCAGCATTAAAAGCATTAATGATTGAACCATCTACACCATCAGCTAAATCATTAGCAATAGTAAATTCAGTTATACCAATCTCTGCCATCTTCTTTAATTTAGATTCATCAATATGAGTCATAGTATCAAATAATATTTCACCAGTTTCTGGATCAATAATTGGTTCAGATAAATATCTTTCAAGTAATATATCTATTGGATATTCTACTCTCTCAAGACCATCATCTATAAATTTTTGTGCTTTTTTAACAGATAATCTTTTTCCAACAGGAACTAACAATTTACCATTAGAATCGACTAAATCATAATTTAATCTTCCCTTAAAATCATTAGAATTAAATGCCATAGTAAACTTATTGTCTTCAATAGCAATTTTTTGCATTGGATAAAATAATTTTAATATATCTTGTTTTGAATATCCTAAAGCACGGAACATAATTGTAACAGGTACTTTACGACGCTTATTAATTCTCATATAAAGAATATCTTTTGGATCATATTCAAAATATAACCATGAACCACGGTCTGGAATAATTTGACCAGTATAAATTAATTTATTACCAGCTGTTGTAGATTCTTCTTTTTTAAAAATTACACCAGGTGATCTGTGAAGTTGATTTACAACTACTCTTTCAACACCGTTAATAATAAAAGAAGTTCTTTCGGTCATTAGTGGAATATCACGAACAAAGATACTTTGCTCTTTTATATCTTTAACACCAAGCTTCTCTTTTGTATTTTCATCTCTGTCCCAAAGTACTAGACGAGTTTTCATTCTTAAGGAGACAGCATATGTAAGACCACGCTCCATACATTCTCTAACAGTATATTTAGGCTTTCCAACTTCACTTCCAATATATTCTACTGTAAGTCTATTCTGAGTGTCGTGAATAGGAAAAACTGATTGAAATACATTTTCAATTCCACTTGTAGCTCTATCTTTAGCATTTAGCATTAAGAAACTATCATAAGAGTTTTGTTGAAGTTGTAGTAGATTCGGTACTTCTATCTGTTGAGGAGTTTTAGAGAAGTCTACACGAAGACGATTTCCGGAGTATAAAGTATTTAACATTGGCTACCTCGATGAGTTGTTAATTAGGGGCTTAATTTAAAATATTAAGCTTATCGTATCTAGACGTCTCTAGATAGATTTTGAGCTTTTTAGTAAACTCGATAAAATAGTGCTTATAAACGACATAAGGGCACTTTTATAAAGAGATTAAATTCTCTTTATAAAAGCACCCAGAAGCTGAGAAAAATTCTCAGCTTAAAGTGTAAGTAAAATTACTTAACTTCTACTGTTGCACCAGCTTCTTCTAAAGCAGCTTTAGCTTCTTCAGCAGAATCTTTATCTACACCCTCTTTGATTGTAGATGGTAAACCTTCACAAGCTTCTTTAGCTTCTTTAAGTCCTAAACCAGTAAGAGCACGAACAGCTTTAATAACACCAATTTTCTTAGCACCAACATCAGTTAATACTACATCAAATTCAGTTTTTTCAGCAACAGCTTCGCCAGCAGCAGCTCCACCAGCAATAGCAACAGGTTGTGCAGATACACCAAACTTTTCTTCAAATTCTTTTACTAATTCAGAAAGTTCTAATACAGAAAGTCCTGAGATAAATTCTAATACGTCTTCTTTAGTTATAGCCATAATAATATGTCTCCATTTTTAATATTTCAGATGATTTCATCATCTATAATTTGTTAAAAGCTATTAAGCTTCTTCTTCTTTTTTCTCTTTAAGAGCATTAAGTCCGATTGTAAAGTTTGCAACTGGAGCCATCCAAGTAGCAGCAAGCATTGCAAGTAACTCTTCACGACCTGGTAGTTTAGCAAATGCTTCAACTTTAGCAACATCAGCAACTTCACGATCAACATATGCAGATTTAATTACAAATAGTTCATTGTCTTTAGCAAAATCAGCAACTACTTTAGAAGTAGCAACAGAATCTTCACCCCAAACAAGAATGTTTGTATCTTTTAACTCTACACCTGTTAACTCAGCATTAGAAAGTGCAATTGTTGCTAAAGTATTTTTAACAACTTGAACTTTTGCTTCTTTTGCACGAGCAGATATTCTTAAATTCTCTAAATCAGATACTGTTAAACCTTTGTAATCACAAAAGATTACAGATTGAGCTTCTTTAAATTCAGTAGAAAGTACTTCAATAATTTCAGCTTTTTGTGTTTTTGTCATATAAATTTCTCCTTTCAGACAATACTTCAAACAGGTAAGGAAAATCCTTGATTAAGCTTTCGCTCCCATTATCTTTAGTCCATAAAATGCAGTTACGAAGTAATAATTAAGTAACTTTATAGTGCCCTATAAATAGGACACTAAAAATTAATTTTTATTTTACATCTGCTACTTCAGATAAATTTAGCTTAATTGCTGGACTCATAGTTAAAGAGATTGCAGCATTTTTAATATAACGACCTTTTGCAGAAGCCGGTTTTTGCTTATTAATTTCTTTAAGGAAAGAGATTAAGTTTTCCTGAATTTTATCTGCATCAAAACTTACTTTACCGATACCAGCATGAATATTACCTTTCTTATCTACACGGAAAGCAACTTGACCACCCTTAACATTTTTAACAGCAGTAGCAACATCTGGAGTTACTGTACCTGTTTTAGGGTTTGGCATTAAACCTTTTGGCCCTAAAATACGACCAATTTGACCAACAAGACCCATACAATCTGGTGCAGCAACAACTACATCAAAATTAAAAATTCCTTGTTTAATATCTGCTACTAAATCATCAGTACCAACAATATCAGCACCAGCGGCTTTAGCTTCATCTGCTTTAGTACCTTTTGCAAAAACAGCAACACGAACAGTTTTACCAGTTCCATTAGGAAGTACAATAGCACCACGAACCATTTGATCAGCATGTCTAGGATCAACATTTAAATTCATTGCAATTTCAACAGTTTCATCAAACTTTGCACTTTTTAAATCTTTAATCGTTGTAACAGCTTCTTCAATACCATATGCTTTAGTATTATCTATTTTTTCTTGTAATTGTTTAAATCTTTTACTCATTTTTCAAATTCTCCATATAAATTCTACCACATTTATTTATATCATTGTGGTTAATGATAAATATTTAATAAATATTAATCTACGATATCAATACCCATTGAACGAGCTGTACCAGCTAAAGTGTTAGCAGCCATATCTTTGTCATCAGTATTTAAATCAGAAATTTTAGCTTCAACAACTTCCATTAATTGAGCTTTTGTGATTTTTCCAACTTTATTTTTAAGTGGATTATCAGTACCTTTTTTAAGTCCTGCTGCTTTCATTAATAAAGCAGATGCTGGTGGTTGCTTAGTAATAAAAGAAAAACTTCTATCAGTATAAACAGTTATTACAACAGGAACTTTAAATCCCATCTTATCTTTTGTTTTTTCATTAAATGCTTTAGTGAATTCCATGATGTTAACACCACGTTGTCCTAATGCTGGTCCAACTGGTGGTGCAGGGTTTGCTTTACCAGCTTCAATGTGTAGTTTTATGTAGTCCATAACTTTTTTTGCCATTTTTGCTTCCTTTTTTAAATTAAATTATTTTTTCAACTTGAGTATAAGAGATATCAACAGGAGTTGCTCTTCCAAAAATTGAAACATTTAGTTTTAGAGTACCATGCTCTAAGTCATATTCATCCACAGTTGCTGTAAAGTTTGCAAATGGACCATCTATAATACGAACTGTTTCACCATTATCAAAAAATACTTTTGGTTTTGGAGCAGCTCTATTATTAACACGATCAAGAATAACATTAATGTCATGTTCACTTAATGGTGTTGGTTTATTAGATTCTCCAATAAAACCAGATACTTTAGGTAAAGATTGAATTAAATGTTGTACTTCTGTATTTAGATCTATTTTTGCAAATACATAACCAGAATATAAAGATCTTTCTGAAATCTTTTTAGTTCCGTCTTTTACTTCTATAACATCTTCAGTTGGAACTATTACTTCTTCTATAAAGTCTTCTAATCCCATCTCTTCAATCATATTTATAATAGCTAAACGAACTTGTCTCTCATTTCCATAAGTCTGAATGGAGTACCATTGATGTGCCATATCTACCCCTTAACCTAAAATTGTATTCATAGCAGAAGACATGATTAAGTCAACAACTGCTAAAAATGCAGCTATAACTGTAACAACTATCATAACAGCTATATACGCTTGTTTTACCTGACCTTTTGTAGGAAAGATAACCTTTGTTAATTCTGCTTTTGCATTTTTAATGTGTGTGTTTATATTCATTATTGTTTTCCATAGGTACATTAGATACATTGATTATAAATAAAGCTTATTATTAAAGCTTTACTAATAATAAATGTGGCAGGCGTGGAGGGACTCGAACCCCCAGCACCCGGATTTGGAATCCGGTGCTCTACCATTGGAGCTACACGCCTAAATAAACTCAGTCCAGAGACTGAGTAGATAGAAATATTACAGTTTCATCTCTTTGTGAACAGTATGCTCACGACAAAATTTACAATATTTTCTTACTGAAAATTTTTCAGTATGAGTTTTTTTGTTCTTAGTTGTATGATAATTACGTCTAGTACATTTCTCACAACCTAAGTGAATTGCTTCTCTCATATTAATTTACCTTTTATAGAATTTGCATATTAGCCGAAGCTAATTATGCAAGAATCTCAGCAACAACACCAGCACCAACTGTTCTACCACCTTCACGGATAGCGAACTTAGTACCTTGTTCCATTGCAATTGGGTGAATTAATTCAGCAGTAATACTTACATTATCACCTGGCATAACCATCTCAGTACCTTCTGGTAAAGTGATTGCACCTGTAACATCAGTTGTACGAACATAAAACTGAGGACGGTAACCATTAAAGAATGGAGTATGACGTCCACCTTCATCTTTACTTAGAACATAAATTTCTGCAGTAAATTTAGTGTGAGGATTTATTGTACCTGGCTTACAAAGTACTTGACCACGTTCAACATCATCTTTACCAATACCACGAACTAAAACACCACAGTTATCTCCTGCAACACCCTCATCCATCTCTTTACGGAACATCTCAATACCAGTAACTGTAGTTGTTTGAGTATCTCTAATTCCTACGATTTCAATAGATTCACCAATTTTAATAACACCACGCTCGATACGACCAGTTACAACTGTTCCACGACCAGAGATTGAAAAAACATCTTCAACAGGCATTAAGAAATCTTTATCAGTTTCACGAGTTGGTTCAGGAATATACTCATCAACAGTTTTCATTAGAGCAATAATTTTATCTGACCACTCACCAAGAGTACCAGTTTTTGCTTCTTCAAGAGCTTTAAGTGCTGAACCAGCAGTGATTGGAGTATCATCACCTGGGAAATCATACATATCAAGAAGTTCACGAATTTCCATCTCAACTAATTCCATTAACTCTTCATCATCAACCATATCTTCTTTGTTCATGAAAACAACGATATATGGAACACCAACTTGCTTAGAAAGAAGGATATGCTCACGAGTTTGTGGCATAGGACCATCAGCAGCAGATACAACTAAAATTGCACCATCCATTTGAGCAGCACCAGTAATCATGTTTTTAACATAATCTGCGTGACCTGGACAATCAACGTGTGCATAGTGACGATTATTAGTTTCGTACTCAACATGTGAAGTAGCGATCGTGATACCACGCTCTCTTTCTTCTGGAGCATTATCAATTTGATCATAATCCATAAGTTCAGCACCGTTAGTTACTGCTAATACTGCAGTAATTGCAGCTGTTAATGTTGTTTTACCATGATCAACGTGACCAATAGTACCGATGTTTACATGCGGTTTATTACGCTCAAACTTTTCTTTTGCCATAGTGTCCTCCGACTTTATATGTGAATTGAAATGGAATTGTACCCAAAAATCATTCAATTATTTCTTAAACATTATAAATATTAAAATATCTCCAATCGAGAAGATTAAATAAAAATTTATTATAAGTAATAATTGAATAATTCTTTAATATTAGTTTAGAAGTTAGAATACTATAATAAATAAATTTAATATAGTTATATGAAGTAGTTTTGAAAAATTATACTTCAGCTTCCAGATGTTATCAATGGAGCGGGAGACGAGATTCGAACTCGCGACAGCCTGCTTGGAAGGCAGGAACTCTAGCCACTGAGTTACTCCCGCATATCCATTGACGATGGTGGTGAGAAGAGGAGTCGAACCTCTGAACCCATAGGGAGCAGATTTACAGTCTGCCGTCGTTGGCCACTTGACTATCTCACCATCTATATCTGGTCTAACACTGTTTCTAATACACAAATGGTGCCGTCACGAGGATTTGAACCCCGGGCCTGCTGATTACAAATCAGCTGCTCTAGCCAACTGAGCTATGACGGCTTACTTATTTGATGCCGGAATTATAGCCCAAGAGTTTTCATATGTCAAGTATTTTCAAGAGAAATATGTAGTTTTTTTTAAATTTATCAAAATAGATGCTATTTTAGGGCTTTTATTAGTTAATCTTTTCTCTTTTATATATAATTTTCTTTATATTTTACAAAAGGACTGTTAATGTTAAAAATATTATTTTCCCCATCAGAGGGTAAAAATAGTGGTGGAGATGAAGAAAAAAAAGAGTTACTTGGTGCTACTGATGCAAGAGATGAGATACTTAATGAATACAATAATAAATTAATGAGTAATGATGAAGAAACAATTAAAGAACTTTTTGGTTTTAAAAAATTTGATGATTGTAAACCATATATAAACAATATATTTAATTCACCACTTATGTATGCAATAGAAAGATATAAAGGTGTAGCTTATGATTACTTAGAGTACACTACACTTGATTTTATGGCTCAAGAGTATCTAAAAAATAATACTATTATTTTCTCAAATCTTTATGGCCCAATTTTAGGTGGAAACACTATCGCTAACTATAAAGTAAAACAAGGAAATGATATAGGCGATATTATCCCTGATAAATTTTACAAAGATAGATTCACATATCAACTAGACCTATACCTTAATAAAGATGAGATTTTAGACCTTCGTGCTGGTTACTATGATAAATTTTATAAGGTAACTAAGCCACACACTACACTAAAATTTTTAAAAAATGGAAAAACTGTAAGTCATTGGGCAAAAGCATATAGAGGTTTAGTTTTAAGAGAGTTAGCAAAACACAATATTAGCTCAATAGAAGAGTTTATGAGTTTAGAGATAGATACTTTACAGATCAAAGAGATTAAAGTTATCAAAAATAAAACAGAGATTGTATATAATATAGTTTCATAAAAGGAAAATAAACAATGAACGATTCACAAGAGTACAAAGATAAAAAAGCATTTTTTGATAAGATAATCACACTCTATGGTAGAAATGTTGTTATAGAGATTTTACAAGATGACTCTATAAAAATTCACAAACTCCACTTAGCTGATTCTAACAAAACTGATGGAGCAGTAGAAACTATCCTTTCACTTGCTAAAAAAAGAGATATAGAGGTTGATTATCATGATAAAAAGCAACTCTCACGCATAAGTAAAAATGCAAAACAAGATCAGGGTGTGGCAATAGACATCATCTCTCAAACTTACCAAAATGTAAGAGAGATAAAAAAGCTAGATAACTTTAGACTTATCGCTCTTGATGGGATTCAAAACCCTCAAAACCTTGGGATGATTATCCGTTCATGTGCTGCTGGAAATGTAGATGGAATCATCTTGCCAAAAAAGAGTACAGCTAAAATCTCACCACTTGTGGTAAAAGCAAGTGCTGGAACACTTTTTAAACTCCCTATATACTTTTGTAACTCTTTAGATGAGATACTAAATGATTTAGAAGATACAAAAATATACTCTCTATCATCTCACGCTAAAAATTCTATCTATGATGTAGAAAAAAGTAATAAATCTATATTTATTTTAGGAAATGAGAGTGATGGTGTAAGTTCTGAGGTTGAAAAACTTTGTAATGATTCTATCTCTATTCCGATGAACAGAGGTGTAGAATCTTTAAATGTTGCAGTAACTGCTTCACTTATAGCATTTATGAAACAATAATCTTATAAGAATATAGTATACAAATCTCACTCCTATAATGTTTAGATATAATGTCCTTAAAATTAGGATATTATATGTCAAATAAAGTAAATAACTTCTCTTTTGCTGAAGAAGTTTGGCACTCTGTAACACATGGAATTGGTTTTCTTTTAAGTATTGTTGCTTTAACAATGCTTGTTAGCTTTGCTGTGCTTGGTGGAAAGCCCATAAATATCATATCTGCATCTATCTATGGAACTGCCTTAATCCTTATGTATGGGAGTTCAACTCTTTATCATGCAATAACTCACAAAGAGGTAAAACGATTTTTTCAAAAGTTTGATCATAGTGCTATATATTTTTTAATCGCTGGAAGTTATACACCAGTACTACTTATATGTATAGTTGGAGTTGAAGGCTGGATTTTATTTTCAATAGAGTGGCTGATAGCTATAATAGGTATAACTTTAAAATTTTTATTTCCAGGAAGATTTGAAGCTCTTGCCATGGTGGCTTATATTCTTATGGGATGGTTAATTGTAGTTATATTTGAGACTTTTAGAAATAGTATAGATCCAGTAGGATTTTGGTTATTAGTTGCTGGTGGGATTTTTTATAACATTGGAATCTTGTTTTTTATACAAGGTCATAAAAAACACTTCCACACAATATGGCATCTCTTTGTACTCGCAGGCTCAATCTTTCAATTTTTTGCGATACTTCTATATGTAGTTTAGTGAAACAAGCTTTACGAAGTCATAATCTCATAAGGTCTTTTAATTTCACTAATAACCTCTCCCACACTCATATGGCGAGATTTTCTTAAAAACTCTTTACCATCAAGAAATACTAAAACAGTAGGAATCGCAAAAATTCCAAAATGGGGAGCGATATCCTCCTCTACTGAAATATCTACACTCTCCACTTTAAACTCTTTAAAATTTTCATCAAGTGCTTCAAGAAGTTTAGGTTTAAGTGCATGACACACATTACAAGTTGGTGCTGAGAAGTACACCATAACAGCCAAGTTTTCTTTTATTGTATTATTTATATTTTCTATTGTTTGCATAAGAGATTATATTATAATACTACCATGAGTTCAATAATATTTTCAATTTTAAGTATCTATATATTTATAGTGATGGGTTACATCGCTAAGATGAGTTTTAAAGAGCAGATAGATGATAAAACTATCACACTTATAAATGTTTATTTTTTACAAGTTTTTCTTACATTTTGGGGACTTCTTATCCGTCCTATCGACATAACACTTTTATATGCCCCATCGATATACCTAATCATTGTAGTAGTTGTTATTCTTATTTCTGCTTTTGTAGCAAAATTATTATTTGAAGATAAAAAAGAGTACTCCATCGCCACCGTTGCTGCTGTTATTGGAAATACTGGAAACTTAGGGATTCCTATAAATATAGCTATTTTTGGTGAACAGTCTATCCCTTACACAACAGTTGTGAATCTTGTAAATGTATTTGTAGTTTATAGTATCGGAGTTTTTTACTATTCTCGTGGTAGTTTTGATACAAAAACATCTCTCAAAAATATAGTTAAACTTCCAATTCTTTGGGCAGCAATTATTGCTATTTTATTAAGTGTATATGGTTATAAACCTAGTGGAGTGATTCAAAATACTCTTATGATGGGTGCTTATACCTCTATGACTATGCAACTATTTCTATTTGGAATCTATCTTTATGGAACTCAAATAAAAGAGATTAGTAAAAAATTAGTAATTTGGATTCTGAGTATTAAATTTATCATTCTCCCACTTATTACATTTTTAGTTCTTGTCAATACAGAGTTAGATTCTATGATTAAGGGGATACTATTTATAGAGTTGATGATGCCACTTGCTGTTGCAAATGTAAACTTAGCATCTTTATATGATTGCCGTCCTAGAGTTGTAACAGCTTTGGTATTTATATCTTCATTTCTGTTTTTAGGAGTTATTTTTATAGCTGTGAAGATTTTAAAATATTTTTAATTTATTAAGTTTTTCTAGTTCCAAATTTTAGTTGGAACTAGAATTAAAAAATTTACTTAATTTTCTCTAATATAGAATCTACTGTGAAACCAAATTTTTCAAACAGTTGCCCAGCTGGTGCAGAAGCTCCGAATGTATCCATAGCAATTACAGTATCTGCAAGTTTATACCACTCTAAACCTCTTGCAGCTTCGATAGCTACTGTTTTTGTTCCCTCTTTGATGATAGAGTTCATATATGCAGAATCTTGCTCTATGAAAAGGTCATAACATGGAACTGAAACAACATTTACTGGAACACTCATCTCATTTAGAGTTGCTTTTACTTTAAGAGCCAATTCAACTTCACTTCCTGAAGCCATTAGAGTTATAACTGGATTTTCATCAGAAGCTAAAAGGTAACCACCTTTACTTGCCTCACCAGCTACTGCTTTTGGAAGAACTGAAAGATTTTGTCTTGAACATACAAATGCTGATGGAGATTTTTTCATAGTAAGTGCTGTTTTCCACGCTTCAATATTTTCAGCTCCATCTGCTGGTCTCCAAACATAGAAGTTTGGTAAAGCACGGAATTGTGATAAGTGTTCGATTGGTTGATGTGTTGGACCATCTTCACCAACACCGATAGAATCGTGTGTCCAAATATAGAAGTTTTGAATCCCTGTAAGAGCTGCGATTCTTGCTGCTGGTTTTAGATAATCTGAAAATACAAAGAATGTTGCTGAGAAAGGGATAAGTGGACCATAAAGAGCCATAGCATTTACGATAGATGCCATCGCATGTTCACGGATTCCGAAGTAGATATTTCTACCTTTTGGAAAAACTCCCATATCATTTAAGTTTGTTTTGTTTGATGGGCTTAAATCAGCTGAACCACCTAAGAAAGATGGAATCCCTTTAGCGATAGCATTCATAATCTTACCATTTGTACCACGAGTAGCTTCTGCTTTCTCGAAAGTTGGATAATCAATTCTTGAAAAATCTGGATTTTGTAAAGCAGATAGAGCTTCATTTTGCTCCATAAGTGGAACAGTCTTTTGTCTGTGAATCCACTCTCTCTCAAGTAAATCACCCTCTTCTATTGCACATCTAAATCTTGCCATTACATCTTCATCTA
>JAMOPL010000032.1 GCA_027064515.1 Sulfurimonas sp.
TCTGAACTCTTCAACTCGAAGTGTCCCTCTTCCCCGTTCTAAACAAGGTGTCTCTGTTTGTGGATGGGAATTATAGGGTGTAGTTGCTTAAAAGAAGCTTAAGGGGTGGAAAAGTTGTGAATTCTTTCGAATCCCCTCCTCTTCACACCTATATTGACCTTTTCTTTAGTTGTTAACTCTTATATATTGAGCTTTTGAAAAATTAGGAACATCATCATATGAAAATACTGCATAATATTTATCAGTATCTTTATCTCCAAAATTATCAAATGTATAGTTATCACTTCCACCATACAGTTTTTGCCCATCATATGGAGAACATGGAACTCTAAATGGATTCTTTACTACGATAACACCTTTATATGCATCATCTAATGGAATATCCCACTCTAGCTTAATCATATTATTTTCAATTTTAGTTCTTAAATTTTCAACTGATGCAGGTGCTATTCTTCTTTTCTTTATATAGTTAATTACTAAAGATGGTCTTTTTAATCTTTTTGAATCACACCAATTTACACTTTGTGATTTACAAAATGACTTTTGTGATGATGAAGAGATAACAAAGACAGCCTTAGAACTTTCATCTGCATTCTTTAACATCTCTGATATGGCATGTTTATCAAATACAAATCTTTGTTTGGGTATTTCTTTAATATCTACGACACTTACATCATATCCTATTCGCTCAATAATCTCTCTAGATTTAATTTTTTCATATGTTTTTTCACCTTTACAAGGAACAACCATCTCTATATGAAAACGGATGCTATTTAATGAATTGATTTGATTAGCTTCTATATCTATATATGCATCTGAAATAACTGTATTATCCATATCTGGTAAATTTGATAAATCAAATTCTATACAACCATACTCTTTATTACCATCTCTATCAAATCCAACTTTTAAACCAGAATTAAGTATTTTTTCTTTAGTTATACTAACTTCGGCAAAAGATTCTAAATCAATTCTTGCTGCGTTAACAGTGTAAGATATATCTAATTTTGGTCTGTATGTTAATCCACCACTATACTTGCCATAACCAATATCCCATTGCATCATTTGTGAAGCACGATTTAGTGGAAGTGTAGATGGTCCCTCCATTCTAAAATAAGCTTCTCTTCTTTTTAATGATTTTTGTAAAACTTCTATCTCTTGATTTGCAAATTTATATGTACGCCATACACCTTGAGCTAATTGTGCTGAACCAGTAGGCCTATCTATATAGCTTAACACTTTAGCACTTTTTATATCATCAAAGCTTTCTATATTGTCAATAATTCTTTCATCTATCTGCCCAACTCTCCATTCACCAAAACTTTCCACCTGAACAGAAACACGATTCATTGGATAAAAAGAGATTGAAGCACTTGTAATAACTGCATTTTCTGGAATCGAGTTTAAAGAAAATCCACTAACTCCATAACATTCACCTCTTCCCTCTGAAATCCCTACAAAAAGTGAATTATTTCCAAAATGTTCACTATTTTTTTTAGTTTTTTCACCTACATAACCAATCTTATCAGGTTGTGGATATAATATTTTAGAAAACATACTTTCTGCTGGATTTGTTCTTACTCCACACATTTGTGCAAAAGGTGATTTTATATCTCTTCTTTTACAGACTGCTCTTATGTAATAATAATAATTTGTAGCAGATTGTAAATTTTTATCTACAAATGTTTTTAATCTTGTCATACCTATTCTATTAGAGGTTTGCGCACAACCTTTTTTCTTATTAGAACGATATATTTCAAAATATAAACTCTCATCATCTTTATAATCCCAAGATAGCTCAACCTCTCTATGAGTTACATTTTTTGCTATAAAATTATCTATTCTATCAAGTGAATTATCTTTTCTATAATTATTAGCTTCTGATAGTGCATATATTAGAGCTGGAATATTTTCATCTATATTTTCACTCATATGCTCTTTATAATCACTAATATTTCTTGTTCCTACTTCTGCTACAAGAGATAGTGCACCTAAAGAGTAATAATACTCTCTTCCACTTCCTGATATTAAATGAACTGGTGGTTTACCCATATGTACACCATATTCACGACCAGATTCTTTTCGTATCTCCTCAGCCATATTACCAGCTAAAAGATTTAAATCTATCGCATCTATTGCATCCTCGTGTATAAAGTTATGTGCAGGAAAGAACACATTACCTTGAGAATGGTAATCTAATGCTATTGTTATATTTCGATGATCTAATACAAAATCTCTTAATGCAGAAGTTTCTGGTTCACTAAAAGCATAAGGTCCAGAATAAACATTTGATGTCATATCTTTATTTGCTAAAAATCCAATTTCAAAGTTTCTATTTAAATCAACTCCAAAGCTCCCATCGCCATTTTTTCTTCTATTTTTTCTCCAAAAAGAGAAATGATTTCTTGAGTACTCATACCCATCTGGATTAGCACAAGGAACCATATAAAGAGTAGTACTATCTAGTATCTCATTTAACTGTGGATCATAATCTATATGCTCTAGTATATATTTTGCGAAAGTTAAAGATAACTCAATTCCTATCCATTCTCTAGCATGAATAGTCCCAGTATAAAACAAAGCAGGTTTGTCTTTATTTGTTTTTACATCTTTAGTAATACTAACAGCAATAATATCTCTATCTTCCCAAGTTTTACCTATTGTTTCTACTTTAAAAATATTTGGATGAGTTTTTTGTGCAGATTTAAAAAAATCTACACATTCGTTATAAGAAGTGTATTGTTCTCTCAAGTTATTGCCTCTATTTTGAAAATTTATTTAATTTAAGAGTGAATAGTACTCATATAATTCTTCAAAAGAGGTAATGTTTATTTTGTAGTTTTTCTATCTATTAAGTCTACGATTAAATCTATTTTTTTATTATTAAAATCAAGTCCCATTTTTTCTTGCTCTGGAGTTGCAAAAGCTGGAATTCCATTAACCTCTAATACTATATATTCCTCTTTTTCTAAATCATATATAATATCTACTCCACCAATATCAACCCCTGTTGCTTTACAAGCTCTTATGGCAATATCTATTATCTCTTCATTCGCTTCACGCATAAATACAGAACCACCACTTGTTACATTTGTTCTCCAATCTGTTCCACTCGCTTTTCTTCCATAACAAGCAACAAATTTACCATCAACAATATCAACTCTAAAATCAGTATTGTCATATTTTATAAATTTTTCTACATAAAAATATCTTAAATCCATCTGGTTTAGAAATGGCATTAACATATCAAGATTCGCTTCACTTTCAATTTTTGTAAGTCCTATTCCACCCCAACCATCAGTTGGTTTATAAACCATTTTATCCCATTTTTTAATGATTTTTTTAAGTTCTGCACCATTATCTCTATGACATAAATTATAATCAGCAGTAGTAATACCCTCATTTCTTAAAACAAAAGATGTATGAAACTTATCTTCCGTTAAAGCAAATGAATCATACGAATTAATCATTGGTATCATACGATTTAATGCTTGATACAGATAAACTTGATACTGTGTTTGTTCCCCCGCATTATAAGAAAAGAAAAGGTCTAGTTTGTCAACTTTTAATTTATCATAATAAATATGACTATTTTTCGCCATACAGTTATGAAGTCTAATATTATTTACTGTTTCAATCTCTCTATCTTGTAGTCTTTTAATGATTTTTTTCTGTATTTTATCACCACCACCATTACTATAAAGCCACATACCTATTTTTCTTTCTGACATACTTACTCCTTAAAATCTGATTTTTCTATAAAATATTTAAATAACTTTTTACTTAACTCTATTCTACTTACAAAACTCTCTTTGTTTGCTCTCTCATGTACTGTATGATCTCCATCTCCAAAAGGTCCAAAGCCATCTAAGGTTATAACACCATTTGAGCTAACAATATTAGCATCACTAACACCACCTCGCTCTTCAAAGTTTAATTTTTCATTTGTAATATTTTCGATTGATTTAATTAACTCTAATGATGATACTGAAGTTTGCATAACATCTCTTTGTATCCCACCACTAAGAGATGATTTAGTACCTTTTACATATGATGTTGATACTATTTTATCTATACTTTTCAATACCCTATCTCTCTCATCTTGAGTTTTATATCTAAGTTCAAAAGTAATATGAGCATGTGGTGAAATAGTATTTGCACCAATCCCACCCTCAATCTTACCAACATTTACAGTTGTTCCTAGACTTAAATCTGTAAGTTTTACTAACTCTTGTAATTTATATGAAAGTTCCAAGTTGGCATCATGACCATCTGAATAGTTATTCCCAGCATGAGCAGCTTTTCCATTTATATCTATAAAAAAAGTACCAACACCTTTCCTTCCAGTTACAACTTCCATATTAGAACCAGCTGCCTCATAAACAAAACAATAGTCATAATTTTTTGAGAGTTCAGCCGTTAGATATTTAGAATCATCGCTTCCTGTCTCCTCATCACTTACAAAAAGAATATCAATATTTTTTATCTCAATAGCATCTTTTTTTAATTCACGGAGAGCTTGAATAGCTACTATATTCCCACCTTTCATATCACAAACACCAGGACCATAAATCCACTCTTTATCTTCAGTATAATGTTCAAATTTATTTGGGGGAAAGACCGTATCTAAATGACCTAAAAGTAGTAATTTTTTTGAGTTATTATTTTTTAATGATTTATAATGACGATGATTTCCTATAAATTTTCTCTCATAAACTTCGACAGTAAAACCAAGTTCTTCAAGCCAATTATCAAAAATTGCTCCAACTTTATCGACACCAATTTTATTTTGAGTATATGAGTTTATATCTATAATTGTTTTTAAGTCTTTTAAATAATCCATATATAGATTATACTAATATTGAATTGAAAGTAAATAAAAATATTGATATTTAGTTAAAGAAGAGTTTTAGTGGGAAGTTTTGTATTATTTTAAACAAAAGGGTCGAGCTTAGAAGATTATTTTCTTCTAAGTTCTTTAATACGAGCTTTTTTACCTGCAAGGTCACGAAGGTAAAATAGTTTAGCACGACGAACACGACCGCGACGAATTACTTTAATCTCTTCAATTGAATCAGAGAAAAGTGGGAAAATTCTTTCAATACCAACACCGTTAGCACCAATTTTACGAACTGTGATTGTAGCACCAGTCCCTTGACCACGCTTAGCAATACATACACCTTCGTATGCTTGAACACGAGATTTGTCACCCTCTTTAATTGTTACTGCTAAACGAACAGTATCACCAGCACGAAAGTCTGGAAGATTTTTCTCAGATGTTTGTGCTTTTTCAAAGTTTTCTATATACTTATTTCTCATAAGATTTCCTTGTTGTATGCTTTAATAGCTGCTCAGGTCTGAAAAATTTTGTTTTACACTCAGACAGAGCTAATTTTAATGAGCGAATTTTACTATGATTTCCCTTTAAGTATTCTGATGGAACACTTGTGTCATCATAGACCTTTGGCTTAGAAAAAGATGGTGCTTCTAAAAGTGGCGTTTCAAAACTTTCGACACTTAAAGAGTCACTATTGCCAAGTACACCTTCGATATTTCTGCTCACAGAATCACATATAACTAAAGAGGCTAATTCTCCACCTGTTAGTATATAATCTCCTATGCTAAAAACTTCATCAGCATACTTTTCAATCACTCTTTCATCTATACCCTCATATCTTCCACTCACAAAAGCGATATGAGATTTTTTTGCTAATCTTTTAGCATCATTTTGTCTAAAAGGTTTTGCAACAGGAGTTAAAAAAATAATATGAACATCTTCATCTTCTTTTTTTAAACTATCTAGTGCATCATATAAAGGCTGAGGATTCATAACCATTCCGGCTCCACCACCAACAGCTGTATCATCTACTTTTTTATGTTTTGAACTACTATATTCTCTTGGATCTAAATAATCAATACTTAACAACTTTTTCTCAATAGCTCTTTTTAAAATAGAGTCTTGAAAATAACCTTTTACAAGATTCTCAAAAAGTGTTACAAATGTAAATCTCATTATGATGCTTCTAGTATATCCATACCACCACTAATAGTGATGATCTTTTTTTCTATATCAACACTTAGTTTGAATGGTTCTTGAAATGGAACTAAAAAAACTTTAGCAGAACCAGACTTAACTAATTCATCACTTGTTTTTATATTCAAATAGTTAGTAATAGCTATTCTTTCCACCTCATTAACTACTCCTAAAAGTTTACCATCTTCAAGAACTTTACAATCTTCAAGATCAAACCAAAAATACTCACCATTATCTAAATGACAGTTTTTTCTTGTTTCTTCTCTTGTTGTAAATAGTTTTGTATTTGTAAACTTTTTAGCATCTTCAATAGTGTTAATTCCATCTATCTTAATAATACCTCTATCAAGATTCACATCATTCAAAGTGATATTCTTTTTCAGGTTAGTGAAAAAGCTTGCACCATTATGAAATTGTTCAGGAAAGTCACATTTAACATGAAATTTCATATCACCTTTTATACCGACAGTTTTGCCGATAGTAGCGATATGAAGTAGTTGTTCTTTATACTGCTTCGACATTGATACGGTAACTTATACCATCTTTAGCTTTACAGCCAGAGATAACAGTTTTAATAGCGCCTATCATCTTACCCTCTTTACCAATAAGCTTACCAATGTCAGCTTGATTAGCATAGAGAACTATCTCTTTTATTTCATCGCCATCATTTACTGTTACACTAATATCTTCTGGATAAGAGGCAATCAGTTTTGCATATTGTGCGACAAAGTCAGAAATCATAATTAACGACCAGTTATCTTTTTAACACGATCACTCATTTTAGCACCAACACTTAACCAGTAATCTAATCTTTCATTATCTACAACTAAAGTTTTTTCAGCTACCATAGGGTTATAGTGACCAATTAGTTCAATCCAACCACCATCTCTTCTTTTACGACTATCTGTTACCGCGATACGGTAAAAAGGTTGTTTTTTTCTTCCCATTCTTGTTAGGCGAATTACTGTTGCCATATTTTGTCCTTCTCTGCACAAGTTCTATTTCAACTTGTTGAATATATTAATTTTTGCATAAAAATGCAAATATATAAACTAAGAATAAGTTCATATATTTACATTCCAAATAAGTGAAAAATCACTTATCTATCTAGGTATTGCTCCAGCTCCACCCATTTGACCCATGATACCCTGAAGTTGTTTCATACCATCTTTACCAGAGAATTTTTTAGCCATTTTTCCAGCATTTTTAAATTGCTTTATCATACGGTTAATCTCAGTTTGAGTAAGTCCACAACCTTTTGCTATTCTTTGTTTACGAGAGTTATTTAAAAGCTCAGGGTTTTCTCTCTCTTTCATAGTCATAGATGAAACCATAGCTTTAATATTTTTAAGTTCACTAGAATTTTCAAAGTCGAAATCTTTTATAGCTTTTGACATATTTCCCATACCAGGAATCATCCCCATAATAGAACTCATACTTCCCATTTTCTTCATAGATTCCATCTGTTCTAAAAAGTCATTAAAGTTAAATTTACCTTTTTGAATCTTTTTAGTAAGCTTTTTAGCTTGTTTTTCATCTATTACAGACGCAGTTTTTTCGGCAAGACCTTCAATATCTCCAAAACCCATAAGACGGTTTACAACACGCTCAGGTATGAAAACTTCTAAATCTTCCATCTTTTCACCACTACCAATAAAACGAAGTGGAACTTGAACTTGAGAAGATAGTCCAAGAGCTACACCACCCTTAGAATCTCCATCATATTTAGAAAGGATTACACCATCTATACCAATCTTTTCTTTAAATGTAGTTGCTGTTTTTATAGCATCTTGCCCAGTTAAAGAATCTGCTACATAAAAGATTTCATCAGGATTCGAAGCAGATTTAACCTCTGCTAACTCATCCATAAGTTCATCATCAATAGCTAAACGACCTGCTGTATCTATAAGAACTACATCATAAATTCCATCTTTTGCTTTAGCTAATGCTGATTTTACAACTTCTACTGGAGATTTTGTAGATTCATCTTCATATAGTTCAACTTCTATCTGAGCAGTAATTTGGCGAAGTTGTTCAACCGCAGCTAAACGCTGTAAATCGGCTGCAACTATAAGAATTTTTTTCTGTTTATTTTTTAAATATAGAGCTAGTTTACCAGTAGTAGTAGTTTTACCAGAACCTTGTAAACCAGTCATTAAGATAACTGTTGGAGGATTAGGTGCAAAAATAAAACCTTTATTCCCACCAATCTCTAATAAATCATATAAAGCTTTTCTTAATGCATCCAAAAATTGATCTTTACCAATTCCATTTGCTTTAGTTTCTGTTTGTACTTTTGCTATCAACTCTTTAACAACTTTATGATTTACATCTGCTTTTAAAAGGTTTTTCTTTAACTCTGTTAAAGCTTTAGCAAGTGCCTTATCGTCATCATGAAAACGAATCTTCTTGATGGCATTTGTAAACGAATCTGTTAAAGTATCAAACATAAACTCTCCTGCATAAACTTCTTTTTAGATATAAAAAGTTGCGAATTGTATCTAAAACATACTTTACATTTTCTTTTACTGAAAGTCTTTAAATATCTTAGGCTCAGGAGCTACAAATTCCATACCCAAGATTCTTACTTTATAAGCATGCAACATAACTCTTTTTGATCTTCTTCCACCATATTGCTCATCACCAATAATTGAGTGATCTATATAGCGAAGGTGTGTTCTTATCTGATGTGTTCTACCATTGTGAATAATACACTTAATCTTAGTTTTATTTGCACTTACTATATCTGGAAAAAACTCTGTTCTTGCTGGTTTTCCTTTACCTGATACATTTGAATAAGCTTTATTGTTTTTCTTTGTAGTTAATATAGCTTTATCCACTTCAACTGGTTCACTTATAATCCCTTCTACCCATGCAATATACTCTTTATATACCTTGTCTTTTCTAAACTCTTTTATAGCTTTTTCTCTAAACTCTTCATTTTTAACAAGCATCAATACTCCACTTGTTTCACGATCAAGTCTATGTAGAAGTACAGCAGGTTTAAATTGTCTCTCTATCTCATCTGAATTTACATAAGCAGGTTTATCAACAACTACAATATCATCATTTTCAAAAATAGGTTTTGCTTTTTCTATTTTTATAACTCTAAACATAGTTTTTGCATCTATTTCACCTCGAGCTATCATAACTTTCTTGTTACCCACATAAACTAAACCTCTATCTATCATAGATTTAGCCTGAGAATTTGAAATTCCCTCTTGATTTGCTAATATTTTATACGCTTTTTCTGTTGCCATATTGTTTTCCTTTATTTATATTCTAATATTTTTTTAATTACTGGTTCTAAATCTATTTTTTCTTCTACCATTGATGGTGGTAAAGTTGAAGATTCTAGTAAAGCCTCATATATTTTATAAGGTTCTACATACTGTACATGATGTACATATTTAAAAAGTTCTTTTTGATGAAAAAAATGTTTTCCAGTTATTATCTTACATCCAAAGAATGCTGGTTCTAATGGATTATGTCCACCAACATCATCCCTAAATGCACCACCTAAAATAGCTATGTCACTAATAGCATATATATTATTTAACTCACCCATCATATCTACTAAAATCATCTCAGTATCACAATCTTTATTTTGTGAAAATCTTGATAGTGTTAACGAGTATTCTAAAGCATACTTTTTCATTAGTTCATAAACTTCTTCAAATCTTTCTGGATGTCTAGGAACAATTATAAGTTTAGAATCTTTATTTTTTTTATATTCTATAAATGCTTTTAATACTAAATCTTCTTCTGTTGGGTGTGTACTCCCTGCTACTATACATTCCGTGTCTAATTTTTTGTACTCTTGCGTTTTAGTAATTTTTGATGCTAATTTTATATTTCCAATAACCTTAATATCTCTAGCACCCAATGCAATAAATCTATTTTTATCTGCTTCACTTTGAGCATAAATTATCTCAACATTTTTTAATATTTTTTTATAAAACCAACTAAATTGAAGATATTTTTTTACACTTTTTTCAGATATACGAGCATTAAGTAAAATTATTTTTGCACCCTTTGATCTCATAACACTAAAAAGTAAAAACCAAAATTCTGCTTCGAGTACAATTAATACCTTTTGCTTTTTAGCCCAAAATGGTAGAAACATCTCATAAGGAAGATACCTTACATCTGCATCATATTTCTTAGCTTCAGCTTGTCCTGTTTGAGTAATAGTTGTAATCTTAATATCATCACCATTTAAAAGTTCTAGTATTGGCTTTAATGCTCTTGATTCACCAAGTGAACATACATGAAACCAAATTCCGTCATCTTTTACAAATCTTTTATTTTTAAATAGAAAAAATCTTGCAGGTATTGAAACTTTGTATTTAGATTTAAAGGAGAGATATACTAAAAGTGGTAATGCCATTATATATAGCATCACACTTAAAGCATAGTAAAAAAGTGTAAAGGGCAAATTCCCTACTCTTGTGTTGAATCCACATAGAGAATACGACCACAATGTGGACAAGTTGTAATCTCTTCTGCTCTTATAACATCAGAATAAATTTTATCACTGATCATCATATGACAACCCATACAAGCTTGGTCTTCAATTTTTACAACTGTTGTATTTTTAGCCCATCTTCTAATTTTTTGATAAAAAGCTAAACCTTTTTGATTAGTAGCAGATAAAAGTTTCTCTTTTTTAACAAAAACAGATTGTCTATCATTGTTCAGTACAGTTAGTTTGCTATCAACATCAGCTTTTACTGTTTCTAAATTACTTTGTAACTCTGCTAAAGTTACCTTAGCAGTCTCTATTTGTTCTTTTTTATGATCAATTATTTTTTCTAATCTATCAATCTCTTCATTTGCAAAAGTGATTTGCTCTTTAGCAATCTCCTCTTCAAGTTGTAAAGATTTCATCTCTCTTTCAGTTTTTATCTCTGCACTCTTTTTAGAATTTTCTTCTAATTTTTGTGAAAGTTCTGCAAGATGTAACTCATTTTTAGCTTTTTTTAGCTCTTCCTCTTTAATCTCTGTACTTAAATTTTCAATATCAGATTCTATACTCTGAGTTTTAGCAAGTGCTGCTTCATAATTATAATTAGCTTCTTCTATTTTAGGTTCAAATGCGTCAATCTCTTTATCAACTATTGAAAGATCTATTAACTGCTTTAGATGCTGGTTCATTGGACTCCTTTTTGATATCTCTTTTTACCATTTTTTACTTAATTGTATGTAAATGGATTTTTTGATGTCGCTATTATAACTTCTAAACCTAAAATTTTCAAATGTCTTTGTAAAATTTTGGCAAAAAATTGCTCACTTTCATAGTGTCCTATATCGATTAATGATAAATTTATACTTTTAGCTTCCATCGCATCATGATACTTTATATCCCCTGTTAAAAAACAATCAGCATCAATAATTTTCATAAGAGAACAACCCGAACCTGTCGTTATTGCCACCCTTTTAAGCCTCTCACTACATTTTACATACTTAGTGTGTTTAAGTCCAAAATCTTTCATAGTTTTTTTCAAAAAAATATCAAAATTCTCATCAATATCTATATATGCTATAAAGCCATCTTTTTTTTCAATTTTATACCCTAAAACTTCTGTTACTACAAAATCATTTAAGTGAGTTATATCAAAATTTGTATGCATCGCAATATTTGATATATTTTTTCTTATCATTTTTTGGATAAGATTTGCAGGATATTTATTAAACTCCAACTGCTTTAAACCAGTAAAAATTATTGGGTGATGTGTGATTAAAAGTGTATCATTATCTAGTGAATCTATTAGCTCCTCGTCAACATCTATACTTAAAACTATTT
Source organism: Sulfurimonas sp. (assembly GCA_027064515.1). Classification (GTDB taxonomy): domain Bacteria; phylum Campylobacterota; class Campylobacteria; order Campylobacterales; family Sulfurimonadaceae; genus Sulfurimonas. The sequence goes on from JAMOPL010000032.1 coordinate 11,841, forward strand.
TATTGATTTCTTGAGATAATTCCCCAACTAATAAACCTGAGTTATCCCAAGATTCTTGTAACTCAAATGGTGAAAGCTCATCTAAAAACTTATATATTTTCTCTATTGTCATATTCTCTCCAAATAATTTTAAACTAAACTAAGCCCAACTTTCCCTTTTTGCTCATCAATAGATACAACCTCTATTTGAGATAAATATTGATTTAGAGACAATACTTCTAATGGATGATTTATCCGTTTTGAACTCATTTTAGATATATGAATCATCCCATCATTTTTTAGTCCAATATCTACAAATGCACCAAAATCTGTTATATTTCTAACAACTCCTGAAACGAAACTACCCTCTTTTAACATTTTAATATCAGTCAAACCATCTTTAAAAGGAATTGTAGGTAGATTCTCTCTTGGATCAAATCCAGGCTTTTTCAACTCTTTTATAATATATTGTAATGTCTCTTTTCCAACTTTCCAAGATTCTGATAACTCAATAATATTTAAACTATCTAAATCTAAATCACTTAATTTTCTAGCAATCTCATAACTCTCTGGATGTACTCCAGTATTGTCCAATAAACTTTTCCCATCTTTGATACGGATAAATCCAGCAGATTGTTCATAAGCTTTTGCACCTAAACCTTTTACTTTTAAAAGCTGTTTTTTTGATGTAAATTTTCCATTTTTTTCTTTATATATCACAATATTCTGAGCAATTTTCATACCGATTCCAGCTACATGGGATAGTAGAGATGCAGATGCAGAATTGATATCAACACCTACACTATTTACAATGTCTTGTGTAACATCATCAAGTCTAGTATTTAAAAGTTTCTGATCTACATCATGTTGATACTGCCCTATCCCTAAAGATTTTGGATCTATTTTTACTAATGTAGCCATAGGATCTCTAACTCTTCCAGCTATAGATATAGCTCCACGAATCGTAACATCAAGGTTAGGATACTCATCTTGTGCTATTTTTGAAGCACTATAAACAGATGCACCAGCTTCACTCACAACCGTGTAACTCAACTTAATATCTTCATCTTTATTTATACGAGCAAAGAACTCTTGAGTCTCTCGAGAACCTGTTCCATTTCCAATAGCTACTGCTGTAATATTATACTTTTTTGCTAATATTATCACTCTATTTTTAGAGTTTTCATAATCTGATTTTGGCTTAGTTGGGTAGATAACCATATGCTCAAGATATGTTCCATTTTCATCAATAACTGCAAGTTTACATCCACTAACAAATGCAGGATCTACTCCAAGAATTACCCTTTTAGTTACGGGAGGGGTCATTAAAAGTTGTTTAAGATTCTTCCCAAAAGTATCTATTGCACTTTTATCTGCTTTAGTTTTTAACTCTTTATGTACCTCTCTCTCTATTGATGGTAAAAGAAGCCTTTTTAGACCATCTTTGTATCCATTAAAAAGTAACTCTTTTGAAGAGGAAGCATTACGAGGAATCTTATACTCTTTTATATTCTCTTCAACTCTAGAAGTATCAAAAACTATCTTTACAGATAATTCCTTCTCTTTTACACCTCTCATAACAGCTAAATACCTATGAGATGGTATATAAGCTATTTTTTCACTCTTTGCTACAAAGTTTAGATATAAACCTTTTTCATTAAAATTCTTACCTTTTTTAATCTCTAAATTTCCAAATCTAAGCATACTATTTCTGATAGATTCTCTTTCACGAGGTAAATCACTATACTGTTCAGCAATAATATCTTGAGCACCTTTTATAGCATCATCAACAGATTTTATCTTACCCTTTAGAAAGTTTTTTGATTGGTTTATAAACTCATTTTTAGTTAATTTTGCAGTTTTTAAACTATTTGCAAGAGGGAGTAAACCGTTCTCTATCGCCACTGTTGCACGAGAATTTCTTTTCTCTTTATATGGTCTATAAATATCCTCTAATATCTGCATAGTTTGAGCTTTTTCTATACTTTTTTTAATTGATTCACTTAAAATTGCTCTCTCACTAATAAGTCTAGCTATCTCCTCTTTTCTCACCAATAATCGTTGAGAAGTTTGATAAATAGTTTCAAATTCACGAAGAATCTTATCATCAGCACCACCAGTTAAATCTTTACGGTATCTGGCGATAAAAGGGATAGTCGAACCATCATCTAACATTTTTAAGATGTTAGTGATATGCTCTTTTTTTAGATTAGTTTTATCAAGAAATATATCAGTTAAAGTTTGCATCTAATTATAATACTTTGTAACACCACTCATATTTGAGCCCATATTTAAAAGTATCATATCAGCGATAACTAATGCAGCCATAGATTCACAAACAATCGTACCACGAATCGCAACACAAGGGTCATGTCTACCTTTTAATGAAAAATCAACCTCTTCATTTGTATTTGTAACTGTTTTTTGTGTTTTAAAAATAGATGGTGTTGGTTTAAAATATACATTCATTACAATCTCATCACCATTACTAATTCCACCAAGGATTCCACCAGAATGATTAGTGGTAAAACCATCTTCTCTTATCTCATCATTGTTTTGTGAACCAAGAGTAGATGCACTCATAATTCCATCACCTATCTCAACTGCTTTAACAGCATTTATACCCATCATAGCATCAGCTAAAACAGCATCTAGTTTATAATAAAGAGGTTGACCTAAACCAACAGGAGCACCTTTTATAAGAACTCTAGAAGCACCACCAACAGAATCGTGATTCTCTTTTGCCACTTTTATAAGATTCTTTTGTTCTTCCTCTTTATTCGGATCTAAAGAGTAGATGATACTTTTTTTAGCAAACTCATAATCACAAGTTTCAGACTTTAATCCAGCTACTTGGCTAAGTCCACTAAGCACCTCAATATTTAACTCTTTTAACATAAGCTTTGCGATTGCTCCAGCTGCTACTCTTGCTGCTGTTTCTCTGGCACTACTTCTTCCACCACCACGATAATCTCTAATACCATACTTATGAAAATATGTAAAATCAGCATGACCTGGACGAAAAACATCTTTTATATTTGTATAGTCTTTTGATTTTTGATTGGTATTATAAATAATCATAGCTATCGGTGTTCCTGTACTTTTACCCTCAAACACACCACTTAAAATCTCAACCTTATCTGCTTCTTTTCTAGCAGTCTCAAATTCACTTTTACCTGGCTTTCTGCGATCTAGCTCACTCTGTATATATTTTTCATCTATCTCTAACCCAGCAGGAAGACCATCAAGTATACACCCTAAAGCTGTTCCATGCGATTCCCCAAATGTAGAAAATTTTAATTTTTGTCCAAAGCTATTCATAATCTATTTCCTAATTATTTTAATAAAGTTAAAGCTATCTTAGCCGATTCTTGTTGTGCAATTTTCTTACTCTTTCCAACAGCTCTTGCATACTCTTTATTTTCTATAATTACAGCAACTTCAAACTCTTTTAGATGATCGGGTCCACGACTTGCTATCACCTTATACTCAGGTGTTTCACCATATCTTGCTTGTGTCAACTCTTGAAGTGAAGTTTTAAAATCACTAAATAGAGAATCTAATGATATATTTTTATGATTTTTTTCTATTAAATATATCCCTACTTTATTTGCTTCTGCTAAGCCTGAATCTAAATAGATAGCACCAATAACTGCTTCAAAAGCATTTGATAATAAAGATGATTTTTCTCTACCGTTATTTTGCTCTTCAGCCTTTGATAATAAAATATAATCCCCAAGATTTATAGATCTAGCTAATTTTTCAAAACCAGTTTCGTTTACAAGAGAGGCTCTTATCTTAGATAAATTACCCTCATCTGATGATGAGAACTTTTTATATAAATACTCACCTACAACTAAATCTAACACTGCATCACCTAAAAATTCTAATCGCTCATTATCGTAGGGCTGTTTATAACTCTTGTGTGTCAGCGCTTCGATAAGGAGCTGTTTATCTTTAAATTCATATCCTAAAGTTTGTTCTAAAAATTTCATTTCTTTATTCATTTCTACCCTTTTTCTTTACTAAAAACTTCTACTGAAAAGAGTTATTCTCTTCACTAAAATCTTTATTATAATCTCTTGTTAAACTAAACTCTACTTTTTGTGTATCAATAGAGTGGCAATTACTACACCTATGGAAAGGGAATGGTTGAGTAAACTGACACTGTTGGCATAGATATTCAAACTTTAAAGTTGTATTTGTTTTTCCATGTAAATTTATCAATATATCAAACTCAAAAATTGAACTTTTTTCTACTAAAGATATATCCCCTCTTGCTGTGTAAAGTTCTTTTAAATAGCTATTCTTTGAAATTATATCTAAATCCAAATCTTTTGCAGGAAGCTGCCAAAACAGATCACTGAGAAGATAAGATTTAGAACTATCAAAATTTTCCCATGCTATTTCTGGTTTTATACTAAATAGATACTTAAATAATGTATGTGTCAACTGATGTGAATCTTTATATATTTCCAATAATTTTTTTATCTTTTTATCTTCTTTCATCTCCATATCATTTAAAAGTTCTATTGATTTTAGATAAGCCATATACAAACTTGTATCTTCTCCAAGTTCATCAAGTGGCTCTAAAACTGCTAAGGCTTGTTTATAATCTTGAATATTTTCATATACTAAAAGTAAGTAATGTAAAGCTCTTGGTGTTCTTGGTTTATTTTTTAGAATCTCTAAAAATATCTCTTTTGCTCTCTCTAAAAAACCTGCTTTAAAATATGTTTTTCCAAGAAGTAACATCACCTCTATTTTCCTTGTTCTATCTCCAAAACTAAGCATCTCATTATAAATCTTTATACTTTTTTCATAATCTCCACTAGTTGAATAAGAGTGTGCTAAAAGTAACCAAGATTCATCAGGTAATTCACCCTTTTTTATATGCAGGTGTAAATCTTTTTGAGATGGAAGTGTACGAAACTGTTTTAAAAATCTATCTAACCTTTTATTATCTTCACTTCTTCTATATCTTCCCCACCAATAAGATGATGATGTGATTATAAAAATAATTCCAAAAAATAAGATAATTGAAAAAAGTGGGTCTCTGTATTCTAAAAAAAACATTTTCTTACTACCTTATTCATAAACAACTATCGCATAATCATTTTTAAGATTATAAAATGTGGAGTTGGAAGTTATCTCTAAATCTTTAAATTTACCTAATTGTACAAGTGAATTTTTTGAAACTTTTATCCCATTTTCTCTAAAAAATTTTTTTATATTCACAAACTTAACATCCTCAACAAATTTATACTCAAACTCTTTAAACATAGACATCTTCTCATAAGAGAATATATGCTCATTTACATGTAATCTATCTGAAGCATACTTAATTGGTAAATAACCTGACAAGTCCGTTAAAATAGGCTCAACATACTCATACTTTGAAGGTAATTTATTTTTTTGAACAAAAATATACTTGTTATTTAATTTAATATTTGGTGTACTTTTCCAATACTTATATAGTGGATTTGATACACCTAACTTTGAAGAAACTTCTCTCCAGAGCCAAAAAGAATTTAAAGTATTTGGTAAATGCGACATTTAAACCTCTTTTTATTAAATTTATATTGTGTATTATATCCTAAAGATTTTGATATACTACGAAAAAAAGCATAAGCAAGGATTATAAAAATGGATATAACAATTGAAGATTTAGAATCAGAGTTAGAAGAGGTTTTACTAAAAATAGACACAATAGCACAAGATGTTGTAGATAAAAAAATAGATACTTACCAAGGATTTATGAATACTGAAACTTATAAAAATAGAGTTGTTGAGATAGGGAATTTACTTAAAGAAAAAGGGATTGACATAACTAAAATATAAAAGTTAGTAAATTAAAGTATCTATGGATAAGATTATTATATTTTAGTCTTATAATGAACCACTTTTTCATAAATAGTTTTTTTTTATTTTTACTCATCTTTTAATATAGTCCGGATATAACGACCGAATAGAAGCATAAATTTTCGCTAGGAAATTTATTGACTTCCTATGTTTTGTTGTATCTGAACTACTGGAATGATTTTGACTTATGGAAAATACTTGTAAATTTCTCTTCTATGTTTCACTGTTTCAATAATTATACAATCATTCTCTTTTTTGATTCCAACTCTATAATTACCAAATCGTATTTTGAAATAACTTTTGTAACCAGTCATTTTTTCAACTTTTCCAATATCGCTTAAACTTGAATAATTTGGTAAATCATCAAAAATAAATTCTTCAATTGTTTTTGCATATTCTGTTGGTAGTTTTGAAAGTTCTTTTAAAAACTTTTTTCTATATTCAACTTCCATATTTTTTAAGTATCTTGTTTTAAAGAAGTGTAGTAGGCTCTTGCATCTTTTAAAGATAATTTTTCATCATCTTTATTTTCATCCATAAATTTAAAAAGTGCATAATCTTCTAGTACATCTGTAATCTTTTCATAGGTTTTCATATCTAATTGAACTGCTATCTTGTGATTATGGTTATCAACTATGTAATTTGGTTGAAGTTGCATTTTTTATCCTTTCAATTTTATTGGAACTATTATAGCAAAACTCAAGTGAATTTCATTATCTTATGTTTAGAACTATCTTTATAGTCTTTATATGTAAACCTTATGATATTGTTATCTATCGAAACTATCCTAGAGTTTGCTATGGCTGACTTATGTGTATATCTTGCCATATACTCC
>JAMOPL010000033.1 GCA_027064515.1 Sulfurimonas sp.
ATATCCCCTATGGATATTTATTTTCACCATTATCTCATAAGTGATCTGCCATGCATTTCTAGGTTTTAACATTGTTGCAATTTTTGTTCTTTTTATAATCCCCTCATGGTCATGCTTAATACCCTCATGTTTTAATAAAAAGTGAATCTCATCAGTAATGAGCATAATTTGTGAGTAAACATCATTTGGGGATATGGTTTTGGCTGATAAACTAAGTGTGAGTAAAAGTAATAGAACTAGCTTTTTCATTGAGGAATCCTTATACTTTATTTTACTCTTTTATTATTTAAGTTTATGTTAGAGTTTTAAAGAAAGGAAAGGGGGAAAATAAGTAATTAAGATAATGCAACGAAAAAAGCCCCACAAATCATAACGAAATGTGAGGCTTTTTTCTACCATTCTTACAAGGCTTAATCTTTTTTGTCATAGGAAATATAACATAATACTTTTGCTACAATCATAAAAATATTAAAAATAATAAATTTCTATATGCTATAATTTCTTAATAAAAAAATAACAAAGGCTAAATCTATATGAAATGGATATACTTTTTTTTACTTACCACTATTTTCACAGGGTGTGATTTATTAGAATCTCAAGAAGATATAGATAATCGGGCTATTGCTAAAAAACTTGCTTTTGAACGAAAAGTAGCTGATACAAAAGAGATACAACTAAAAAAACTATCTGCCCAAACAGATAGAGATTTAGCAATACTAGAATCTAAAAAAGAGTTAGCAAAAATAGAGAAAGAGAAAGAGTTAGAAAAGATAAGACTTGCATCTGAACTAGAAAAGCAAAGAATTATTTTAAATCAAGAGAAAGAACAAGCAATTTTTGAACAAAAAATGTCACAAGCAGATCAACTAAATAATATGGAGTTAAAAAGATACTTGATTCTTATTTTAGCTATACTTCTAGTAGTAAGTAGCTTCTTTCTCTATTACTATTTCAAAAAAAGAAGAGAAGATAAACTTCTTGCTTATAATGATAATCTAAAAAAATATTTTAACCATAAAGAGAATGAAGCAAGAGTAAAAATTGCAGAAAAAATGTTAGATACTATCGCTTCTGGAAAACTTGACAAAAGTCAAGAAAACCAGCTTATAGGTGCATTTCGTGGCGAGACTAATGGTAAATATCAAGAGCAATTGACTAATGATATTCATCAAGATGAGATTCAAACAGTTGAACTAATAGAAGATAAAAAATAAAATCTATTTAAACTTTTCTAACATCACTAAAGCACCCTTATAGATTGGCTCATCAATAAAACCAAACTCTTCATCTGTAAAGCCAGTGATTCCATTGGCTCTGTTTTTCTCAAATAAAACTTTTATCTTTTGTGCTTTTTCTATCTCTATACTCTCAAAACTAAAAATTTTGTTCACTAATTCAACCTGTTTAGGTGAAATACACCCCTTAGAATCATAACCCATACTTTTTTCTAACTCTATCCATTTAGAAAATTGCTCTAAATTTTTATAATCTTGATATACAAAAGATACAGGTTTAACCTCTATTGATTTACAAGATATTAAAAAATGAGTTAAAATATAACTCATAGTTGGATTCTCTAAGTTAATAAGATTCTGAGATAAATTCATATCTGCAAAAAGATCAAAAATACCTAGATAAAATGTTTTTACTCTATCATTTACTTTTAATGAAAATAGATTATTCCACGATTCTTTTGTCTCTATCGATAGGTGTAACTCTATATTTTTATCTAAAATCTCTAAAATAGATTTTACCTCTTTAGGTGTTTTTATCTTTGGAACTCTTATAGCATCAGGCATAAATTGATTCAAATATAGAATCTCATCATAACCACCCTCATCTAAAGCATTTACCCGTACTATTAACTTTTTATTTGTTTTAGTATTTAAAGATAAAAAAATAGCACATAAAATAAGAGCAAAAGGCTTCTCTTCTTCAGAAACCCCATCTTCTAAATTTAAAATAATTGCATCACTATCCAATTTATCTAACTTACTTAAATGTTTAATATTATTACAAGATAACATCAAAACCGATTTATAATTTTGTTTTTTATTTATCTCTCTTTTTAATGGTTTTACAAAGCTATATAATTTATCTAAATCTCTTTGTATATAACTATTTTCTATCTCTTTTAATAATTGTTCTTGAATCATAACTTATCACTTTTTTTTTGAGTTACATAAAAATAGAGAGTTTCTATCTCTTTATTTGTTAAAAAATATCTTGGCATTCCACTTTTTCTCTCATCCAATGCCTTATGAAATTTATAATAAGTAATGTTATTTATAGTTGGTCCTCTAAACTCTTTTTTCTTACCTTTATGCGTATATTTTGCTATTAGTTTCCCCTCCCCTTTTTTTCCATGGCAATGATAACAACCAATCCCCCTTGGATTCTTATAAAGTTGAGAAGCGTACTCTTTTTTTGAAATAAAAGAGGTATCTGAGATTAAATATAATGGTAAGATAAGAAGTAGTAATATTTTCATTGAATAGCCTATAATTATTAGACTGAAATAGTACCTAAACTAGATATATTTATAGATTAAATTATCTTTATCAAAGTAGCTTATTATCATTTCATTGGTATAATCACAAAAATTATAATTTGTGGGGCTAAAATGCAACTATTAGATGGAAAAGCACTTTCAAAAAAAATAGAACAAAAAGTAACGACGCAGGTAGAAGAATTAAAAAATAACACTGGTTTAGTTCCAGGATTAGCTGTAATTCTTGTTGGAAATGATGAAGCTAGTTCAGCTTATGTAAATATGAAGAAAAAAGCTTGTGATAGAGTTGGTTTTTACTCTGTAACTCATGAGATGCCTGCTAATATTTCACAAGAAACTATTGAAAACACTATTCAAATGATGAATAATAATCCAAGTATAGATGGAATCTTAATTCAACTACCACTACCTCCACAAATAGACACTACAAAAATTTTAGAGCTGGTTGCCCCAAATAAAGATGTTGATGGTTTCCACCCTTATAATGTTGGAAGACTTACAACTGGTCTTGATGGTTTTGTACCTTGTACACCACTTGGTGTTATGGAGCTTTTAAACGAATATAATATTGATGTAAAAGGTAAAAATTGTGTTGTAGTTGGTGCTTCAAATATAGTTGGAAAGCCTATGGCTTCACTACTCTTAAATGCTGATGCAACAGTTGAAATTTGCCATATCTTTACAGATGACTTGAAAAAACATACTCTAAATGCTGATATAATTTTAGTTGGTGTTGGTGTTATAAATCTTATAAAAGAGGATATGGTTAAAGATGGTGCAATAATTATAGATATTGGAATTAATCGTGCAGAAAATGGAAAACTTGTTGGTGATGTAGACTTTGCAAATGTTAGCCAAAAATGTTCTTATATTACACCTGTTCCAGGTGGTGTTGGTCCGATGACTATCGCTATGCTTTTAAGCAACACACTAAAATCTGCTCAAATCAATGCAAAAGCGAAACTATAAATGAAAAAAACTCTACATAAGGCATATAAATTTTCAAACTCTTGGACAGGAACTATAATAATTGTTTTATTTGTTATCTTTTTTATCGCTCAAGCTTTTAGAATCCCTTCAGGCTCAATGAAAGATTCTCTTCTTATTGGAGATAATCTATTTGCTAAAAAATTTGCTTATGGTATCTCTATGCCACATATCCCATTTTTGGAAATGTCTATCATGCCTTGGAGCGATTCACTTCGTTTAGTTGATGGAGATAAACCACTTAGAGGTGATATAGTTATTTTCAGACCACCACATAATATAAAACAACACTATGTAAAAAGATGTGTTGCAATTGGTGGGGATGAACTATTTGTTTTTGAAAAAAATCTTTTTATCCATTTTAAAGAGGGTGATGAGTGGATAAAACAAAACTATTCAGATTATGAAACAACTCTATTTAATGGAAAACTTTGGGTAAAGAATCCTTATATGAAAAATCACAAAGGAATCCACCACGATGATAAAATAATAAATACTGGAGCTTCACAACTTATGCCTATATTTAACTTTGGGCCTATAAAAGTTGATGAGGGTAACTATTTTATGATGGGTGATAACAGAGACCATTCTAATGATAGCCGTTTTTGGGGTGCTGTTCCTTATGATAATGTGGAGGGAACACCTTGGTTTATCTATTTTTCAGTAGATAATAACTGGGAGATTAGATGGGAAAGAATCGGGAAAACACCTACTGATTTAGAATCACCATATATACTAGAAAAAGCAAAAGCTGAAAGAGTAATTGTCGATAAAGATGACCATGGAATCTATTGATTTACTAAAAATTTTAACAGCAGTTTTAGCACTGGCGATAGCTATTATTGGTCATGAGATTATGCATGGGCTGATTGCATATCTTTATGGTGATAACACAGCAAAAAATGCTGGAAGATTATCAGTAAATCCTCTAATCCATATAGATTTGGTTGGAACTATTATTGTTCCACTAACAATGTATTTTCTTCCTATACTTTTAGGTGGAGAGAGTGGATTTTTATTTGGATGGGCAAAACCAGTACCCGTAAATATGTCAACTGTTATTAAGAGAGCTGGATATAATGGTGCAATGCAAGTTGATTTAGCAGGTATTTTTTATAACTTTACTTTAGCAGTTATAGCTTCTATACTTATAGTATCTATGGCACAACCAACAATGGCAGATGGATTAGTTTATATCTTTATCTATCTTTTTGTTTTTCAACTACTTGTTATAAATGTAGTATTAGGAGTATTTAACCTACTTCCTATACCTCAGTTTGATGGAGCTAATTTTATAATACATTTAGCACTAAAATATAAAATAAACTCAGTAGCAGAATTTTTTTACAAAAATGAAAAGTACGGAATCCTAGTAGTTTTAGTTGTCTTAATGACACCATTAAAAGATTATCTTTTACTACTACCAGTACAAACAATAATACAATTACTTACATCTTAAAAGGAATCAAAATGAAATTTTACATAGCAACAGATCACGCAGGAATTGAGTTAAAAGATTATACAGTTGAACTACTAAAAGGGAAAGGTCATGAAGTTATAGACTTAGGTCCATTCTCTAAGGATAGAGTTGACTATCCTGACTATGCTCATAAAGTTGCTCTATCTATTATAGAAGACTGTTCTGCACAAGGTATCTTAATCTGTGGTTCAGGAATCGGAATGAGTATGGCAGCTAATCGCCATGAGGGTATCCGTGCTGCTCTATGTCATGATGCATATACAGCGACAGTTGCTCGTGGACATAACAATGCAAATATACTTTGTTTTGGTGAAAGGATTGTAGGTAAAGGTGTAGCTGAATCTATTGTAGATGCTTGGATTGCAGGAAGCTTTGATGGTGGAAGACACTGTGGAAGAGTTCAGAAAATAGAAACTAAATAAAAAGACAAATCTATGTTTTGGGAATGGTCACTTTTAACTATATTAACTATTTTATCAATATTTTTATTTGTTAAAATGTATTACTTTAAAAGCATTACAAACAAAGAGCAAAGAAGTAATGAACTAATGAAACTTACTCTTAATGAAGCTGAGATTCTTATACGAAAATATCAGATTCAGCTCCAAAGAGCCTTAGGAAATGTAGATATTTTAAGTGAAGAGCTTACAAAATTAAGAAATGAATTAAAAATTCTAAAACAGAGAAACTCTAAACATAGACAAGAAACAGATAGATTGAACAATAAAATTAAAGCCCTAGAGTCTCGAATAGATGCTCTTTTATAAAGGATTAATATGGTATTAAGTAATACAGAAAGAAAAATTATTGAAAACTCAATAAGAGATATAAAAGACTTTCCAAAACCTGGAATTGTGTTTAAAGATATTACAACTCTTTTGAATAATAAAGAAGCTTATGGTGTTTTAATGAGCCACCTTTATACAAGATATAAAGAATACAATTTAGATTATATTGCTGGAATTGATGCTAGAGGTTTTATCTTTGGTGCGGCTTTAGCACAAATGCTAAATATAGGTTTTGTTCCAATTAGAAAAAAAGGGAAACTTCCATATACAACTATTAGTGAGAAATATTCCTTAGAATACGGTATTGATGAAATTGAAGTTCATATCGATGCTTTTAGTGAGATACCTAATGCTAAAGTTTTAATGATAGATGATTTAATAGCTACTGGTGGTACTGCAAATGCTGCTGCTAATCTTATTAATCAAGCTGGTGCGAACTGTGTAGAATCTTGTTTTATAATCGGTCTTACATTTTTAGATGGTATTGAAAAATTAAAAGAAAAAACTGATGTTTATACTCTAATAGAGGTTGAGTAATGTATATCCCTTCTGCTTCAAAATATGATCCAGATGAAAATGGACACTTTGGAATCTTTGGTGGTAGATATGTTCCTGAAACACTTATGCCTGCTCTTTTAGAACTTAAAAATGAGTATGAGAAAATAAGATTTGATAAAGAATTTTGGAGTGAGGTTCACTACTATTTAACTGACTATGTTGGTCGCCCCTCTCCACTCTACTATGCTGAAAATATTTCCAATGAACTTGGAGCAAAAATCTACTTAAAACGAGAAGATTTAAACCATACTGGAGCACATAAAGTAAACAATGTTATTGCTCAAGGATTAATGGCAAAAAGATTAGGTTATAAAAAAATTATAGCTGAGACTGGTGCTGGTCAACATGGTGTTGCAACTGCTACTATATGTGCTTTACTTGGTTTAGAATGTGAAGTTTTTATGGGTGCTAAAGATGCAGAACGACAAGAGTTAAATGTATTTCGTATGAAGCTTCTTGGTGCAAAAGTAAATGCTGTTAAAAGTGGAAGTAGAACTCTAAAAGATGCTATGAATGAAGCGATTCGTCATTGGGTTACAAATGCTAGAGATACTTTTTATATTATCGGTACAGTGGCTGGGCCACACCCCTACCCTATGATGGTTAGAGATTTTCAAGCTATTATAGGTTATGAAGCAAGACAACAAATACTCGAAAAAGAAAATAGACTTCCGAATCATGTAATCGCTTGTATTGGTGGGGGTTCTAATGCTATTGGTATGTTTCAACATTTCTTAGAGGATAAGGATGTTGAATGTATTGGAATCGAAGCTGGTGGACTTGGAATTGAAACTGATAAACATGGTTGTTCTCTTAAAAAAGGTCGTCCAGGAGTTCTTCATGGACAAATGTCTTATACACTTCAAGATGAAGATGGTCAGATTTTAGAAGCTCACTCTGTTTCAGCAGGACTTGATTATCCTGGAATTGGACCTGAACACTCTTTTCATAATGATAATAAATCAGTTACATATGATCATGCAACTGATCAAGAAGCACTAGATGCTTTTGTATGGTTATCTCGTAAAGAGGGGATTATTCCAGCATTTGAGAGTTCCCACGCTGTGGCTCATCTTAAAAAAATGAAAAATATCAAAGGTAAGCTTATAATTGTAAATCTATCTGGTCGTGGTGATAAAGATATGATTCAAGCAAAAGATATACTCAATTTTGATTAATCAAGATGATGTTATCCCTAAAACTCCAGCTGAAAAAGAGTTGTAAATAGAAAAAATAATATTGAGTCTGTTAGAGAGTATGTTTAAAAATACTCTCTAACCACCACCTACGAAATCAAGAAGCTCTAGTTTATCATTATTGTTTAAAATATAACTATTCCAATTATTTTGTTTAACTATATCCATATTTACAGCAGCAGCCATCACTTTACCATCTAAATTCAACTCTTTTAAAACACTATCAATAGTTGCATTATCTGTAAATTCTCTCTTTTCTCCATTTATTATAATTATCATTTTAACTCCTCTAATTTTATTTTAATCTTATCCAAAAGTATATTTTTTATATCTTCATAAGTTTTTTCAAAAGCCTCATACTCTTTTCCATCAGGATCTTCAAAACTTATATGTAGAATTGGTGTAGAGTTTGGAAAAATAGGACAACTCTCTTTTGCATTATCACAAACTGTTACTACCAAGTCAAATTGTTCATTTATCAAAGTATCTAATGTTTTAGAGTGATATTTATCATTCCAAATATTATTAGATTCTAATATTTTTTTAGCATTAGAATTTACTCTCCCACTAGCTTTTACACCACTACTTTTAGCTTCTACTCCATCTAAAAAAGAATTTATCAATGCTTCTGCTATTATACTTCTACAAGAATTTCCTGTACACAATATTAATAATTTTTTCATAATTTTTTGTTCCTTGTTATTATAATAATTTGTAAACTAATAAAATATAGATATGTTCTAATAAGTAGAGAAAATAAACTAATAATTTATTATTATAAAATCGTATGAAGAGCTAGCTAAAAGCAAAAGCTTTTAGAGTAAAATTATTTTAATAATTTAGCTATTTTTATTTGAAGTTTGAGCCATTTTCTATGCTCCATTAATGGAAAACCTGCAAAAGTTTTTCCACTTTCTTTTATATTCTTTGTAATTCCACTTCTAGCAGCAAATGTAGAAAATGGAGCTATCTCTAAATGCCCAGCAGCAGCTGATTGTCCACCCATTACAACATTTCTTCCTAGTTTAGTTGATCCAGCAATACCAGATTGTGATACCATTACAGAGTATTCACCAATTTCACAATTATGCCCCACTTGAACAAGATTATCTATACGAACACCTTTTTTAAGCACTGTTGATCCAAATACTGCACGATCTATACTACTATTGCTACCAATCTCAATATCATCTTCTAAGATAACATTTCCATTTTGATAAATCTTTTTATGTTCGCCAAGCTTATTTGTAGCAAAACCAAAGCCATCGCTACCTATAACACTATTTGCATGAATAATACAATCATTTCCAATTACACAGTCTCTGTAAACAGTTACATTTGGATAGATAATAGTATTATCCCCAATTACTACCTCTGCACCAATATAAACATGAGCCATAACTGTACAATTTTTACCTACAATAGCTCCATTAGCTATCTCAGCTTTTTTAGAGATTTTACTACCCTCACCTATTTTTGCAAATGGAAGTTCATCATCTTCTATTAGAGGTGCAAAATATTTAGAAAGTATAGCCATTGACCAATATGGAGATTCTACTTCTAAAGCTATTACAGATTCACCAACAAACTCTTTTGTTTTAAAATCTACAAGAACAACACCTGCTTTAGAATCTTTTATATCATTAATATATTTTGAATTTGCTACAAAAGATAACTGATTTTCAGTTGCATCTTTTAAAGCATTCATCCCTGATATTTTAATATCAGTTCCACTAAACTCTGCACCAATTATACTAGCTATCTCTTCTAATCTCATAATTATCTCTCTAGTGCTACGGCACCACTTCTAACAATCTCTTTTGGACTATATCTCTTAATTGCTTTTAAAAAATTCTCTACTCTATTTGGTTCATCTGTTACCATTGCTATAATAACATTATCACCAACATTTACTATTTTCCCATTATATGCTTCACATAAAGTATTAATATCACTCAAAGATTCTGTGATTGGAAACTTAATCAGTGCCATCTCTTTCTCTACCATATCAGCATGTTCATAAACTCTTAAAACAGGAATTAGTTTATGAAGTTGTTTAGTGATTTGCTCTATAACTCTTACTGAACCAGATGTTACAATAGTCAATCTTGAATATTTAGAATCAGGAATTGGTGCAACTGTTAATGATGTGATATTATATCCACGACCAGAAAAAAGATCTGTGATACGAGATAAAACACTAGCTTCATTTACAACGATAACAGATATTACTCTTCTTTCGCTATTTTCACTCATTATTTTGTCCCCTTTTTCTCTAATAACATCATATTAAATAAACTTCCACCTGATGGAACCATAGGCATAACATTTTCCATTCTATGAACAATTACCTCTATAAAAGCAACAACATTTTTCTCAACTGCATCTTTAAGTGCAATATCGAACTCCTCTTTTGTATGAACTCTATAACCGATTCCACCAAAAGCTTCTGCTAGTTTTACAAAATCTGGTTGAACAGATAAATCTGTTTCACTATGTCTTTTATCATAAAAAAGTGTTTGCCATTGACGAACCATACCAAGAAAATTATTATTTAAAATAATATTGATAACTGGTAGCTTCTTCTCAACTGCTGTCATAAGTTCTTGACAATTCATAAGAATCGAACCATCACCTGTAAAGTTGATACTAGTTTTTTCAGGAGATGCTGCTTTTACACCAAGAGCTGCTGGAAAACCAAACCCCATAGTTCCAAGTCCACCTGAAGAGATAAACTGACGAGGACGAGAAAATGGATAAAACTGACCTGTCCACATCTGGTGTTGACCAACATCTGTTGAGATGTTAGCATCATCACCAAGAAGTTCACCAACTCTTTTAATTACCCATTGAGGCTTCAATCTCTCTGTATCTTCATGAAAAGTTAAAGGGTGTAATTCAGCAAAATTATTTACTGTTTCTCTCCAAGGTTCATAACGAGAACTATTTAGCTTATCACAATGTGTAAGCATCTC
>JAMOPL010000034.1 GCA_027064515.1 Sulfurimonas sp.
GTACTAGCAATATAAAATGCTTCTTTTAGTACACGAGCTAAATCTTTAGCATCTGTTACAAGATAATTATGTTTTGTACAAGAGCGACTTATTCCAACAGCATCAATCTCTTGAAATGCATCTGTACCAATCAAACTCATTGGAACTTGCCCAGATATAACAACCATAGGGATAGAATCCATATAAGCATCAGCTAATCCAGTTACAGCATTTGTAAAACCAGGACCTGATGTAATCATAGCAACACCCACTTTACCACTAGCTTTTGAGTAACCCTCAGCAGCATGGATAGATGCTTGTTCATGTCTATTTAAGATATGTTTAAATCCATCTTGTTTGTAAATCTCATCATAGACATTCATAATCGCCCCACCAGGGTAGCCAAATACTGTATCTACACCCTCTGCGATTAAAGCTTCGATTACCATCTGCGCTCCACTTATTTGCATGAAAAGTCTCCTCTATAAAAATTATAATTTTAAAAATTTGGGGATTATACTTAAATTGAACTATATTTGAGGTTAAAAAACTAGATTAGTTTATGGTATAATCTTATAATTATTTATAATCAAAGAGGTAAAAAATGACTAAAGAAAAACACGATGAAATAATGACAAATATAATGAAACAACTAGATCAAGATGGTCTGGATTTGGGTGATGGAATTGCTTTATGGCATTCACTTGGTATGTTTTTATTTTCTCACTTAGATAAAGAAAATACAGATACATCAAAAATATATAAAGAGATGAAAAACTATTTAATTGAAATGGAAAATATGAAAACTAAGTAATTAAATAGTTAATCCAAAATTGAATCAACTATCATTGATGGTCTCCACATATCTAAAGAGCCTCTTGTTAGAAGCTCTAGGTTTAATTTGGAATCTTTAAACTTGGCTTTAAAAATTTCAAAAAAACTTAATATCTGATCCTCTAATCCAAAAAATAAAATATAGTTTTTTATTCCATTTTCTATCTCATATCTACTTCTGTTATCCTTAATAGCTTTTTCTAACTGAACCATATATGCCCATCCAAAAATTGTTCCTAAAGAGATATATTTTGAACTTATCTTCATATATTTTTTCATAGCATACTTCAATTCTGCTATATTTCCATCAATAATAGCGTTATTTGCTTCTGTTAAATCATCATTCCATCTCTCTTGAAGCATAATCCCTTCACGAGTCTCTTGAAGTTCTGCATTTTTTGCTAATAAATTATATGACATTGCCAAATTTTCATCTCTAACTGCTAGAAAAAATTTCTGTTTAATTTCAATATTTTTTAACATCTCTTTTGCTTCATCAGCAAGTTCATCAAAATCTGATAATATTCTCAATAGCCTTATAGCAGATGATGTTTCTCCATCTTCTATGTACTTATATATTTTTATATAAAGCGTATCTGCATAATTAACTAAAGATGAATACTCAGGAAAGTCTTTTAAAAATGGATGTTGTTTTATAATATCAAAAGCTAATCTAAAATCTTTTAATCCCATTGCAACTCTAAATCTTTTATAAACTTCAACCTTAGTAAATAACTCTTGCATCATTTTAGTTTTATCACTGATACCACGATAAGGACTAAGTATCTCTTTAGCCTTATCTCCACTTTTTGGGTCAAGCATATATTTTTGTGCTTGTGAAAACAATTTTTTCCACCTTAATTCTAAACTTTTATATACTTGTGATTCTTTATAAATAGGATGCTTATTTGCCAAACCATAAGCTAATGCAACTTTCCCATTTTTTGCAAATGTTAAAAATTTATCATAATCAACAAACTCTTTTAATGTTTTTTGTATTATTGTATTTTTAGCTGGTATTTTTTTAAAATGACTTAATAATGAAATTGCTGTTTTTTGATCTTGTTTAAACAAATATATTTTTGCTTTTTCAAAACTCTTTTCCCACATATTTGTTACAAAATCATATATTTCAGTGTATCTTAGTATAGGATTAATTAATGTTGCATTTTGTATCTCTAAAAACTTTTTATTTTTAAGTAACTCTTTAAAACTATCTGCCCCCTCAAATATATCGTAAACTGATACAGTACCTCTTGCAGTAGATACAATTAAATGTTGTTTCTCTTCATCAAAAGCCATTGAAGATATACTAGAATCTAGTTTTATATAACTTTGAGCTAGTTGTTTATAGTTTGTTAATTCATATAAAACAATATAACCTAATTTTGTTCCTACAAATAAAAATTTATTATTTGAACCTACAAGCATTTGTGTTACATCATCATGAACTGTCTCTAATCTCTCAATAAGCTTTTCACTATATACATTCCATACAATAAGTTTATTCTCTTTATCAACACTAACAATTTTATTTTGCCCAATAAATTCTATTTTCATAACAGGTGCAGAGTGAGCTTTTAATTTTACTTTTGGTGTCATTGTTGCCAAATTATAGATAGAAATTCTTCTATCGTAACTAGCCGTTGCTACCCAATTACCATTGGAACTAAATGCTATATCATTTACTGTATCCAGATGAACAGGAAGAGTAAATGCTAATTTTCCTGTTAAAGTATTTACAGCAAATGTTTTTCCATCATCTCCACAAGAAAACATATATTTATTTGATACATCTATTCCAACACATGATACTTCACCCTGATGTCTATCTAACTTTGCAATTAATTTTTTTCTTTTTACATCATACAATCTTGATTCTCTAGAATCAGGACTTACTGTTGCGAAAATCTTAGCATCACCACTAAATGCAACAACATCACAGATGAAACTATTATGTGCAATTTTAGCCTTAAATCCACCCTCTACTTTCAAAGTATCCTTGTTCAGATACCTAATTGTAGTATCAGAATCTACTAACAATAATTTTGCATTATCTAATAGTTGAGTTAATATCACTACTTTTTTTAAATCTACTTGTTTTATGGCTTTCATTTATTCTCTTAAATATCCATTATTTTTTAGTACTTTTCTTATCTCTGTTTGATGTTCTTCACCTTTTGTTTCCATATGAACGGTTACATTTGCATCACCGTAATCTAAAGATATGGAAGTTCTATCGTAAGATATATGTACTATATTTGCATTTAACTCTTTTAATAACTCTGTTAGTTTCATTAAAGAACCTGGTTTATCAACAAGTGTAACAGTAAGTTTCATTTTTCTACCAGATTTTAAAAGACCTTTTTCTATAATAACTGATAATAGTGTAACATCCATATTTCCACCACTAAGAACAACAGCTACTTTTTTATCTTTTAAATGTTCTAGTTTATTATGAAGAAGTGCTGCAACACCTACTGCTCCTGCACCCTCTACTACAAGTTTTTGTTTTTCCAATAAAAATAAAATTGCACTTGCTATCTCTTCATCATCAACAGATATAAATTTATCTACATTTTTAAGCATATATTCTAATGTAATAGTTGATGTATCTCGCACTGCAATTCCATCAGCAATAGTTCTTACACTAATACTATCAACTGCATAACCTAAATCAAAAGAGTTTTTTAAAGCAGGAGCACCTGAAGCACTAATCCCTATAACTTCTATCTTTGGGTTAATACTTTTTATAGCTGATGCCATTCCAGATATAAGTCCACCACCACCAACAGGAACTACAATTGCATCAAAATCACTACACTTATCTAAAATATCTAGTGCAACCGTTCCTTGACCAGCAATAACCTCTTCATCTTCAAAAGGATGAACAAATGTTAAAGAGTTCTCTTCACCATAAGTTTTAGCATAAGCATAGGCTTCATCATAGTTTGAACCTGCAAGAATAACTTCAGCACCAAAATATTTCACACCATTTACCTTAGTTAAAGGTGTAGATTCAGGCATTACTATAACTGCTCTTATATTAAATTTACTTGCTGACATCGCTACACCTTGTGCATGATTCCCAGCACTAGCAGCAACAACACCACAGACCCTTTTTGCATCAGTTAAAGAAGCAATTTTATTATATGCTCCTCGAATTTTAAATGCACCTGTTACTTGAAGATTCTCTTTTTTTAAAAATACCTCACATCCAGATTCATTGCTCAAAAGTGGAGCATAAGATAATGGAGTATCAACAATTATATCTTTAACTCTTTGCCTAGCTTTATATATTTTATCTATATTTAACAACTGTCCAACCTAATTTTTTATATTGCTTTATGTTCTACCATACTACACTTATTTTGAACAACTTTCATACCTGCATTTTTTGCTTTTTGTGCTGCTTCATTATTTACTATACCTTTTTGAGACCAAAATATTTTTATATCCCCCCTCTCAATTGAGGCATCAGCAATATCATTAAGTGCATTTGGATTTCTAAATATATCCACCATATCAACTCTAAAAGGAATCTCTTTAAGTGAACGATAAACTTTTTCACCTAAAATTGTATCCTCTTTAGGATAAACAGGAACTACTTGAAAACCCTGCTCTTGTAAATATTTAGCTACTTTATGACTATCTTTTTCACTCTTTGGTGATAAACCTAAAACAGCGATTGTTTTAACACTATTAAATATCTCTTTTATCTCTTGTTTATTTGAATTTACTGATGGGAATTCACACTCCATATTTGTCCTTTTATAATTTAAATATATCTATACCGTTGATTTAAAATAATTAGTACATTTTACAAGAAAGTATATCAAAATATAGGAAACTATTTTATTTAGTTTCTTTATTATTTTCCATACTAACACCATACACACCAAGTTTTGCTAACATATTAAAACATTGTATATTCTTTACACTCTCTGCTAATACTTTTATATTTAATAATTTTGATAATTCACAAACAGATTCAACAAAACTTTGCTTAGTAGAATCCATAATTAAACCATTAGTATAATCTCTAGCTAGTCTAATATAATCTAAATTTAGTTCTTTTAAAGTATCAAGTGAAATAAATTTAATTTCATATCTTTTTAATACTATCTTAGCTCCATTTCTATGAACTAATGATATAAATAGTTTAAATACTTCTATATCTCTTACACAAGCATATGCAGTAACACTAAATAAAAGTTGTTTTGATATATCTTTATTTTTAACAAGTATATCCTCTAACCATATTATAAAACTAGAATCCATTAATGAATCAAATGTAAGATTAATAAGTAATTCTTGTTTTATTTTATTCGTTTTAATATCACTTATAACATGCTTAATAACAGCTTTGTCAAAATTTACAACTTTATGATACTCTTGTGCAATTGATAAAAATGTTCCAATTGGAACTTCCTTACTTTCTTTATCTCTCACAGATGTAAATATCTCTTCAATTAGTATATTATTTTTACCATCCGTTGATAATGTTTGATGAGTATATTTTAATTCAAATTTATTATTATCAATAATATCAGATACTAAATTTTTCCACTCCTCCATATCAATAATTGAACTATTTTTATCTCCAATATAAAATTCATTTACCCCTATCTGCTTTGCCATCTCATAAGAATCATGTGCTAGAAGTAAAATATCTTCTGTTGTACTAATATGATTAAATGGAGTTACACCAATATGTGCTATACTTAATAAATTATATTTAGTAGATAAATATTTAAATCCTGTTTTTATTTTAACTACAATACTTCGAATCTTTTTATCATGAAGCTCTTTTGATATCATTACAAAAGTTGAGCCTATAAATCTATAAGCCTTGCTATCCTTATCACTATCAATTAGAACCTTAGCAAAATCTTTTAAAAAATCATCTACAAGTTCATTTTTATTATCCCTAGTAAATTCTTCAAAATTATCAATCTTTATATATAAAATAAAAGCATTTTTCTCTTTATGTGTAAACATATGTTTCATATCACTATTAAACGACTGCTCTTGATGTAAACCAGTAAGTTTATCACATAATAATTCTTCAGTAAGTAGTTCAATATTATTATTTAATTTAAAAATTATCATCTTAATTTTATTCGACATTGCATTCATTGAAATAGCAACATTTTTAAGTTCTATTGTCCATGGTAATTTTTTAATTATTCCAAATTTACCTTTAGATATATTTATTGCTAATGATTCTATATCTTTTAAAGGCTTAAGTAAAAATCTTAGAAATATGATTAGAATAATAATTGAAATACCAAAAGAGACTAAAGCATAATATAAAGCACCTTTTACTTGCTCAAATAGTTGAGAGTATGCCTCTCCTGCATTTGCAGTCACATATATAATTGCTTGTGTTTTCCATCCATTGCTTATTTCACTCTTCATCTCAGGCATTTGCATTGGCAATATATCTATGAACCATTGTGGAGTATTCTCAAATTTTTCTACTCTTTCAATATCTACTAAAACTTTGTTTATCTCTATTAGGCTAGATGCATTTATAGAAATATTATCTTTAATTGCAACATAATTTATTGTAATTTTTTTATATTTTGGAAAATTCTTAGCTGGTATAAAAGAGTAAATTTTTATATCCATAGAATCTTCTTCTAAACTTTCATTTTCTAATTCTGATAACTCTTGTTCAAGTAAATCATCTTCACTAGAATCTATTATTTCACCATCATTAGAATTAACAGTTATATCTTTAATTTTATAACTACTATCTAATTTATCGTTAGCAGTTATTAAATCATTAGCAGAAAAATTAAATTCTACATTCTCTAATCTAATCTCTTTATAGAATCCTCTATTCGCAATGGCACTAATTATAGACTTTATTTCAGGATCAGTTTTATCATCTATAATTGATTTTAGACTCATACCTAAATATGTAGCAGTATCTTGTGCTTTTGTAGTTGATTCCATATAAAGATAATTTTTAAAATTATTTACACTAATAATAAAATTACCACTAAATATCATAAAAAATATAAATGATATTATCAAATAAAGTTGTTTTGAAAGAGTCATCTTAAATCCTTTAAATTCTTGACATCATTGCATGCCATTTTTTTAATTTATTATCACCCTGTCTTTTTAAACTTTTCGTTTTATTTTGAGCTTCCCAAAGACCAGAAGCATTAAAACTATAAATTGGTTTTAAATCTGTTCTTTTTGTTGCTAATTTTAATTTTTTATTTATATTATCTAAAACTACTGGTGTTGAATTTTCTCTGTGATAATAGTTTAGTACCATATGAGATTCTTCATATCCTCTTATTTTTTGTTTTAATTTTACATATGTAATTTTTAATTTCGATTCAGGAATTCCAAGTATTCTCAATGAAAAATATTTAGCAATTGCATAATCTTCACAATCTCCAGCTCCAACACCTATAAATTCTAAAGGAGAAGACCAATAATCTTTTTTCTTCCAAACTTTTTCATCAGATATATATTTAAATTTATTAAAAAAATCATTCACTGATTTTAATTTTCTTAAAATTTTTTTATTTTTAGCATTTTCAATCATCTCATCCCAAAGAATAGCTCTTTTTTTTGCCTTTTTTCCATATTTTCTTTCAATTTTTATAAGATTTGCTTGTGAAATATTTTTTGTAGTACCAATAGCATAAAGATAGTAGGAAAAAATTATAAAAACCACCCCTACTATTATACTTTTCATTACTATTTTTTATAATTTAAAAAAACACTTTGTTTTGTAAAAACAGATTCTGATATTGATTTAGCATTCGTGTCAATATAACTTAAATATAAGAATTTTATCATTTTGCTCATCCTTTTAATTAATTGAACTCATAAATTTAACACCACATTATTAATAGGGCTATTTTATCCTATTTTACCTTTCATGTAATGATCCCTCTTTCACTTTTAGTATTGGTTTTAAGAAAAAATCAATAATTGTTTTCTTGCCAGTAACTATATCAACTTTAGCTATCATACCGGGAATAATTATTAAT
>JAMOPL010000035.1 GCA_027064515.1 Sulfurimonas sp.
ATGATTATGGATTTAGTGGCTCTTGCTATCCCTCTTGGGTTTGTATTTGGGCGAATTGGTAACTTTTTGAATCAAGAACTTATTGGTCGTGAAACTGATGTTCCTTGGGGAATTTTGGTTGATGGTGTGCTTCGTCACCCATCTCAACTTTATGAGGCACTATTAGAGGGCTTTGGAGTTTTCTTTGTTGTGTATGCTTATAGAAAATATAAAAAATTCTCAGGAGAGTTGATTCTTATCTATGCGATTAGTTACGGTTTATTTAGAACTATTGCAGAGATTTATAGAGCTCCTGATGTTCAGATTGGTTATGTGTGTTGTGATGTTATTACACAAGGTCAAGTGATGAGTTTAGGGATGAGTCTGCTTGGTGTAATGCTTTGGGTATATTTTTATTATAAAAATAAAAAATTAGTATAAGAGAAATATAGATGGCAGATGATGCTGAAAAAACAGAAGAACCAACCCCCAAGAAGATAGAGGATGCCAGAAAAGAGGGTAATGTTCCAAAATCTCAAGATGCTTCAGGTGTTATAACCCTTTTTGTAGCTATTTTAGCACTTTTAATGCTCTTTCCATATATGGCTAGTCATATGATTTATATTTTTAAATATCTTTTTTCATTAATTGGAACAGAGATAGATAAGCGATTTTTAATAGATGTAGCTGTAATTATAATAAAAGAGTTTCTTTTAACAATATTACCTTTAGCTGTTGCAGTTGCAGTTGCTGGTATAGTAGCTGCTGTAGCTCAGTTTGGCTTTTTGTTTACAACAAAAGCTATTATGCCAGATTTTAAAAAAATCGATCCAATTAAAGGAACTAAAAATCTTTTCTCAATGAAAAAATTGATTGAGGGGGTTAAGATTACCTTTAAATCATTTACAACACTTGGTGTAGGGTTTGTATTCTTTTTTTATTTTATTGTTGAGCTACCTACTGTTGCTCTATTTGGTATTGGTGATCAATTGCTTTGGCTAAAAGATAAAGCAATTATTATAGCTTTTGCTATGTTGTTAATTATTTTTATATTTGCATTGATAGATGTCATAATAGTAAGAAAACAATATTTTGATGGTCTTAAAATGAGTAAACAAGAGATAAAAGATGAGATGAAAAATATGGAGGGGGATCCATTAATAAAAGGTAAGATTAGACAAAAACAGATGGAGATATCAAGAAAAAGGATGATGTCTGAAGTACCTAATGCTGATGTTGTTATAACCAATCCAACCCATTATGCAGTAGCTATAAAATATGATCAAGAGAAATATAATGCACCTGTTGTTGTGGCAAAAGGGATGGATAATATGGCTCAGCAGATTAAAAAAATAGCAAGAGAAAATAGTGTTCATATTGTTCAAAATCCACCACTTGCAAAAAGCTTATATAATGATGTAGAGGTTGATAAACCTATTCCAGAAGCATTATTTGTTGCAGTAGCAGAAGTTCTTGCATATGTATTCAAAATGAATAAAAAATAAAAACTTAGTATAATTTCACTTATGAATAATATATTAAAAAAAATCAATGCTTCTAAACATATTGTAGTTGTTGCACACATCAATCCTGATGCTGATACTTTAGGTAGTGCAAGTGCTATATATACTTATATTTTGCAGTTACATAAAAAAGTATCTTTTTTTTGTGCAAGTAAAGATATAGAATCTAAATTAAAATTTATCCCTTGGGTTGATAAAATTAGATTTAGTTTTCCTAATTCTGCAGATTTAGCAATAGTATGTGATTGTGCAAGTTTAAGTAGAGTAGGGGTAAAGGTTGAGTGTGATATTATAAATATTGATCATCATAGAAGTAATAATAATTATGGATTAATTAATTTAATAGAACCTAATTATATAAGTACAACTCAAATAGTATATCAATTATTTAGCGATAATAATATAAAAATAAATAAAAAAGTTGCAACTGCTTTATATGCTGGATTGCTAGATGATTCCGATGGATTTATGAGTGAGAAGGTAGATAGTGCATTTTTTGCTATAATTACGCAATTAATAGAGTCTGGGGCTGATTATAGAGCTTGTAATAAATATTTACAGCACTATATATCTTTGGCAGAGTTAAGATTAAAGTCTTTAATGTTTTCAAATATGCAACTTTTTAACGATGGACAGGTTGTATTTTTTAATGTAAGTGATGATGATATGAAAATAACTGGAGCATCTTTAAGAGAATGTGAAGGGGCATTAGAAGAGGGTTTATATTTACCTACTGCAAAGGTGTCATTTTTATTATTTGAAAAGAGTGATTTAAGTATAAAAGGTTCTCTTCGTTCTAATTCAAATTTTGATGTTATGTTAATAGCAAAAGAGTTTAATGGTGGTGGACATAAAACAAGAGCTGGTTTTAATATAGAAAAAGCAGAATCTTTAGAAAAAATAAAAAATAAAATATTAACGATAATAGATAAGGAAATTAAAAATGGCTAAAAAAAACAATTCTTCATTAGGTGTACTACTACTATTTATTTTAGTGATTGCAGGGGTGATATATCTTTATACATCTGAGTTATTTGAAAGAGAAGTACCAATTGTGTCTATTGAAAATAGTGGATATTGGAATTTAAAAAAGCCACTAGATGTGTCTATAAAAGATTCTAGTGGTGTAATCTCATATAAAGTTTCTATGTTAGATGGGATAACTCAAACTGATTTAGTTTATGAACAATTAGAAGCAGCAAAAAAATCAATAAACTTAAAAATTAAAGCGCCAAGAAGTGCAAGATCAATAAAAAGTGAATCTTTGACAATAGTTGTTGAAGCTACTGACATTAGTAAATGGAATTTCTTTGCTGGAAATAAAACAAGAAAAGAGTTTAAATTTATAATAGATAAAAAGAGACCTGAGTTAACAATAATTAAGAACTCATATAAAATTTCTAAAGGTGGAACAGCTTTAGTTATTTTCAAAGCTAAAGATTTAAATTTAAACAAAATATATATACAAACAAATTATGGTAAAAAATTTAAGCCTCAGCCATTTTATAAAGATGGATATTATATATCACTTTTAGCATGGCCGATAACAGAGAAAAATTTTAAAGCGACAGTTGTTGTTGAAGATTTAGCTGGAAATAGTAGTAAATCTTATATTCCATTATATTTAAAAATGAAAAATTATAAGGTATCTAATATAAAATTGAGTGATAAATTTTTAAAAGGGAAAATTGCAGAGTTAGCTGAAGAGTTTGATGAAACACAGGGTGTTACAGATTCTATTGAGCAATTTAAAATAATAAATGAAGATGTTAGAAAAAAGAATGAGATTTTGATACATGAAATCACATCAAAAGTTTCTGATGAGATGATTAGTGATTTTAAACTTAAAAAAATGTATCCACTTAAAAATGCACAAGTTGTTGCAAGATTCGGTGATCATAGAATATATTCATATAAAGGAGAAAGGATTAGTGAATCTTATCATCTAGGATTGGATTTAGCAAGTAATGCTTTTGCATCTATAAATCCACAAAATAGTGGAACAGTAGTATACTTTGATTATAATGGTTTGTATGGAAATATGCCAATTATAGACCATGGTTTAGGGTTATATACACTATATGGTCACTGTTCAAGTTCTAATGTACAAAGTGGTGATCATGTAAACAGTAAAGATAGTATAGCTAATACAGGTAAAAGTGGTTATGCAATGGGAGATCACCTTCATTTTGGTGTTTTAGTTCAAGGAATAGAAGTTCGTCCACAAGAGTGGATGGATAAGACTTGGTTAAAATTAAATATTACTAATATAATAAAAGATGCTAAAAAAACTATTGATAGAATCTAAGGATATAATATGTATCAAACAACTATAAAAAAGAGTGTTGAATTAGTAGGTATAGGATTACATAAAGGTTCTCCTGTTCGATTGAGACTAGAGCCATTAGAATCAAATAGTGGAATAGTGTTTTATCGTAGTGATGTAGGTGTATCTATCCTATTAAAACCTGAAAATGTTGTTGACACAAAAATGGCGACAGTAATAGGTAAAGATGGAAACCTTATATCAACAATAGAACACTTATTATCTGCTGTTTATGCTTATGGTATTGATAACTTAAGGGTAATTGTTGATGCTGATGAGATACCAGTTATGGATGGAAGCAGTGCTAGTTTTTGTATGCTTTTAGATGAAGCTGGAGTAGTTGAACAAGATTTAGCAAAAAAAGTTATGATTATAAAAAAAGAGGTAATAATTAAATCTGGTGATAAATATGTTAAATTATCTCCAGCTCCAGATTTAAAATATGACTTCACAATTAAATTTCCACATCCTGTAATACAAAATCAAGAATTTTCATTAGAATTTTCAAAACAAAAATATAAAGATGAGATATCTAAAGCAAGAACATTTGGTTTTTTACATGAGGTTCAATATCTTCGTTCAAAAGGTTTGGCCTTAGGTGGGTCTTTAGAAAATGCTATTGTGCTAGATGAGAAAAGAGTTTTAAATCCTGAGGGTTTAAGATTTGAAAATGAGTTTGTTAGGCATAAAATACTTGATGCAATAGGGGATATGTCTTTGATAGGAATGAATTTTATAGGAAATTATGAAGCGATGGCAGGAAGTCATGATCTAAATCATAAATTAACAGTTGAACTTTTAAAAGAAAAAGAAAATTATGAAATAATAGAACTAGTTGGTGAAAAAACAAAAGAGTTAGAAAAAGCATATGCATAAAAAAATAAAGGTTGATTTGCTTCTAATTGCATTATCTACACCAATCCAAATAGGGATATATAAAGATAATAAATTATTAGAGATGATAAGTAGTGATGAAAAAAGTTCAGAGGTTCTACCAGTACTTTATAGAGAAATATTTGATAAATATGATGTAAAAAAACTTTTTTACGCAAATGGTCCTGGAAGTTTTATGGCTATAAAAGTAGCTTATTTATTTTTAAAATCTATCTCTATATTGAAAGATATACCACTTTATGCAACAGATGCATTTTATTTTAATAATAATCAGCCAATAAAAGCGATTGGAAAGTTATGTTTTGTTAAAATTTCATCTCAAATAGAAACTCAAAAATTAGAAATAATGCCAAAATTGGAATTTGTACTTCCAAATGTATTAGAGTATAAAGAGTTTGATAAAAATGTAGCACCATTATATATAATTGGTGCTGTTTGATAGGAAATCATTGAATGATAATTAGTGTACCAGCAACTAGTGCAAATTTAGGACCAGGATTTGATTCTTTAGGTTTGGCAGTAGATTTAAGAAATCGAGTAGAATTTCGTCAATCAAGATTCTTTAGTGTGTCTATTAAAGGTGAAGGTGAAAATAATCCTAGATTAAAAGGTAACAACCTTTTTATTAGTATTTTTAATGAACATTATGGTCGCTTAACAAAAAAAAGACAAAATTTTAAGTTTACATTTTATAATCAGATTCCAATGTCTAGAGGTCTTGGTAGCTCGTCTGCCGTGATTGTAAGTGCTATTGCAAGTGCGCATGAAGCTGCAGGTATAAGAGTTTCTAAAAGAAGAATATTAAATCATGCTCTTGTATATGAATCCCATCCAGACAATATAACTCCAGCTGTTATGGGTGGATTT
Source organism: Sulfurimonas sp. (assembly GCA_027064515.1). GTDB lineage: Bacteria > Campylobacterota > Campylobacteria > Campylobacterales > Sulfurimonadaceae > Sulfurimonas. The sequence continues at coordinate 5,590 of JAMOPL010000035.1, forward strand.
AATGCTGCAACAGTTGAAAAAAATAAAGTATTTTCACAAAAGAAACACTTACCAGATTATATAAAGGCAATTGTAGTTATACCAAATAAGCAAATGAATACGGCAAAGGCAAGAACACTATTACCAAAATCATATTCAAAAGAGAATGCAACATTTAATTTATCACACACTGCATTAAGTGTTGCAGCATTTTTTAATGAGGATTGGGAGATGTTAAAACTAGCTTCACAAGATAGATTTCATCAAAAAGCAAGAATGAAAATTCTTCCTGAACTTTTTAGTGTTCAAAAAATTGCTTATGAAAATGGAGCATTGATGAGTACACTATCGGGAAGTGGTTCAACTTTTTTCTCTATGTCGTATGATGAAGATGCATCAAGTATAGCAAATAAATTATCGCAGAAATTCCCAGATTTTAATGTTAAAATATTAGATTTTGATAATAATGGGCTAATAATAGAGAAATAAACTCTATTACTTAAAGAAAGATTTAGATATAATGGCGAAAAATTTTCATATACCAATAAGGATGTGTATCTCTTGTAGAGAGAGAGATTCTCAAAATAGATTAACTAGGTTTCAATATATCGATAACTCTTTAGATATATTTAAAGGTAGTGGTAGAAGTTTTTATATATGTAAAAATTGTCTAAATGAAGAAAAAAGAGTTATAAAAGCACTAATGCGACAATGCAGAAGTGGAGAGAAAGAAAAATTTAGATCCAGACTAAAGGAGATCATCACTGATGACAGAAAAAGTTAGAGTACATGAGATAGCAAAAGAGTTAGGTATAACTTCAAAAGATGTGTTAAAAAAAGCTACTGAGATGAACATAGAAGTTAAATCAGCACAAAGTGTAGTTAGTGTGGAGAATGCAGATTCTTTAATGAAATTTATTATGAAGGGTGATAATACTAATGCACCATCTGAACCTGCAAAAACAATAAGCAAAGCTAAAAATGAAACTACTACTAAAGAAGAAACTCCAAAAGAAAAGATATCTGAAGAAGTAAAAGAAACTCCGGTTGATGATTCAAATAAAAAAGAAGAAGAGATAGTAGTGAAAGAAAAAGCTATTATTGAAAAATCAGCAGAAGAGAAACCAGAAGAGAAAAAAGCCCCTTTAAAGAAAGCAACTAAATCTTTATTAAAAGTGGTAACTCCCGTAGCACCAAAACGTGGAACTGGCTTGAAAATTGTAAAAAAGAAAAGACCAAAAGTTGAAGAAAATTACAATTTACCACAAAAACAAACTAATGTATCAACATATGGAAAAATGAGTGCAGAGGTTTTAGAAGAGCTTGCTCGTAAGAAAAAATCTAAGCAAAATGGTTCATACATTGCAAGAAAACAAGATCAGGGTAAAAGAATGGATATCTTTGGTGGTGCTATGAGTGATGTATCTATGGATATGGATGATCAAGTAGTTCTATTAGATTTAAATTCTACAGAGAGAGCTCCTTTACCTGCTGAAGAGCAAAGAAAACCAAGACAACCGAGACCAGCTGGTAGAAATGCTAATAAAAAACAAGCTCCTCGTGGTAGAAAAGTTCGTAAAGATAAAAGAAAAAAATATGCAAAAGTAACACAAGAAGATGAAGTTATCACTCATGTAGAGATTCCTGAAGATATTCGTGTTTATGAGTTTGCTGAAGCATTAAATAGACCTATGTCAGATATTATTAAAGTTCTTTTCGATCTTGGTATGATGATGACTAAAAATGATTTCCTTGGAAAAGATGAAATTGAGATTCTTTCTGAAGAGTTTGAAGTTGAAGTAACAATTATTGACCCTAAAGATGAATTTACTCTTGAAGTAGAAGATATTGAAGAGGATCCAGATGCTACCGAGAGAGCTCCTATTATTACAATTATGGGACATGTTGATCATGGTAAAACTTCATTACTTGATGCTATTCGTGAAGCAAAAGTAACTGAGGGTGAAGCTGGTGGAATTACACAACATATTGGTGCTTATACAATTGAACAACATGGTAAGGCTATTACATTTATAGATACACCGGGTCATGCTGCATTCTCTCATATGCGTCAAAAAGGTACAGAGATAACAGATATTATTGTTATTGTTGTTGCTGCTGATGATGGTGTAAAACCTCAAACTCTTGAAGTTATTAAACTAGCTAAGGAATCAGGTGTTCCAATTATTGTTGCATTAAATAAAATGGATAAAGAGACTGCTCAACCAGACTTAGTTAAAGGTCAAATGGCTGAACATGGTATCTCTCCTGTTGATTGGGGTGGAGATACAGAGTTTGTTCCAGTTTCTGCAAAATCAGGTATGGGTATTGATGATTTACTTGAAAATATCCTTACAACTGCTGAGATTTTAGAACTTAAAGCAAATGAAAATACACTTGCTAAAGCTGCTGTTATTGAATCTTCTTTAGAGAAAGGTCGTGGTCCAGTTGCAACTGTTATAGTTCAAAATGGTACTCTTAAAGTTGGAGATTATGTTGTTTGTGGTGCTGCTTATGGTCGTGTTAAAGCTATGATTGATGAGAATAAGAAACAGATTAAAACTCTTTTACCATCTCATACAGCAGTTGTTGCAGGACTTAACGAAGTTCCAGCATCTGGTGAAATTATGACAGTTATGAGTTGTGATAAAGAAGCTAAAGCTTATGCCATTAAAAGACATGAATATGATAGACATAAAGAACTTTCTGTTTCTACTAAATCTTCATTAGAAGATATGACAGCTATGATTGCAGAGGGTAAACTTAAATCTCTTAAAGTTGTACTAAAAACAGATGTTCATGGTACTCTTGAAGCGATTAAAAGTTCTATTACAGCACTTAGAAATGATGAAGTTAAAGTAAATGTTATCTCTTCTGGTGTTGGTGGAATTACAGAAAATGATGTTGAACTTGTTAATAACTCTGAAAACTGTGTACTTCTTGGATTTAATGTTCGTCCAACTGGTGCGGTTAAAGCAGCGGCAAAACAAAAAGGTGTTGAGATTAAAACTTACTCAATCATCTACCAACTAATTGATGATATTACTGGTATGTTAACTGGTATGATGGCTCCAAAATATACTGAAGAGAACACTGGTCAAGCAGAAGTTAGAGAAGTATTTAAAATACCTAAAGGTGTTGTTGCTGGGTCTGTTGTTGTTGATGGAAGACTTATCCGTGGTGGTATGGTTCGTGTTATTCGTGATGGTGTTGTTCATTACGAAGGTGAGCTTACTTCACTTAAACGCTTTAAAGATGATGTTGAAGAGATTGGTAACGGTTATGAGTGTGGTGTTGTTATCAGTGGTTATGACGATGTTATCCCTGGTGATGTTCTTGAAACATTCAGAAAAGTTGAGCAAAAAGTTTCTCTTTAGATGAATGAAGCAGAGATAAAGTTAAAAAGAACGGAATCAATTCTTAAGGAGTTGATTCCAGAAGCACTTGGTTCTATGAATGATAAGAGACTTCATGAATTAGACATTGTAGAGGTTAAATGTTCTCGTGGTAAAAGTGATGCTAAAGTTTATATGAATCCTGCTGGATTATCTGAACAAGGTAAAAGAGACTATCTTAAACTATTAAGAAAAGCTCGTCCAATTATTGAAACTTTTTGTATGAAAGATCAAGGTTGGTATAGATCTCCAAAATTCACATTTGAATTTGATGAACAGATAGAAAAATCAAAAAATATAGAAGAATTATTTAAACGAATTGCTAAAGATAAAGGGGAAGAGTAATGTCATTACATAGCGATATAAACTCACTTGTAACATCAGTTGATTTAGAACTTTATGATACAACTATTGTAAATGAGGGAGATGATACTATCTACCGTGTAAGTATTATCTCAAAAGAGGTAAAAGATGGTAAAAGAGCTGGAGTAAGTTTAGATTCTTGTGTAGAGCTTACTCACCTTATATCTCCTCTTTTAGATGTTACTCCTCCTGTTTCTAGTGATTATAGACTTGAAGTTGGTTCTCCTGGTATTGAGAGAAAAATGACAACTATAAATCATTTTAAACTTAGTATTGGTGAAAAAGTATCTATTTTATGTGATGATAAAACTAAATATAAAGGTCTTTTAACAAAGGTTGAAGGCTCTAAAATATTTATTGATATTGAAGGTGAAATTTCAGAAGTTGAATTTAGTGATATTATAAAAGCTAAAACTTACTTTGAATGGTAATAGATTCTAACTTTTATATGAACCTAGCCCTTAAAGAGGCTTGGAAATATCAAGCTCTAACCTATCCAAATCCAGCAGTTGGTTGTGTTATTGTTGGGAAAAATTATGAGATTCTAGCTATTGATGCCCATCAAAAAGCTGGAACTCCACATGCTGAAGTGATGGCACTAAAATCTACTTATTTCAAACTCACTAATGATTCTACTATTTTAAAGATAGAAAAATCTTCAGATATACATACTTTTTTATTAAATAATCATAATAATTGTTTTAAAGAGTGTTCTGTATTTACAACTTTAGAACCATGTTCCCATATTGGTAAAACTCCATCTTGTGCATCACTTTTATCCTCTTTAGGCATAAAAAAAGTTTTTGTTGGAAGTTTAGATTCCAATAAGGAGGCATCCTGTGGTAATAAGATATTGGAAGATAATGGCATAGATGTTGAGAGTGATATTTTAAAAAAAGAGTGTGATGATTTACTAGAGCCATTTAATAAGTTTAAAGATAATAACTTTATATTTTTTAAATGGGCTCAGAGATTAGATGCCACAACCGACAATGGAATTATAAGTTCAAAAGATTCTAGAAAAAATGTTCATGGTATGAGAGATGTTTGCGACTTACTTGTAATTGGTGGAAATACAGTTAGAATCGATAGACCAACACTTGATGCAAGAATGGTAGATGGTAAAGCACCTGATATTTTAATTTTATCAAGAGAGCAAGAGTTTGATAAAACTATACCACTTTTTAATGTTGTAAATAGAGAAGTATTTATAGCTGATAATTTTAATATATTAAAGAGTTATAATAATATTATGATTGAGGGAAGTTCAAAAATGTTTGAATTAACTCGTGATATAGTTGATTATTATCTATGCTATTTAGCCCCAACCTTTGGTGGAGTAGATGGATTTAAAAATATAGATGAAAAATTTGAGATTTTAAATATACAAAAAGAGACACAAGATATAATTATGTGGATGAAAAGGATAGATAACAATGAGTAATAGTGGAACACAAAAACAAGAAAAAATAGTATCAATGTTTGATGACATAGCACCAACTTATGATACAGCAAATCGTGTAATGAGTATGGGTGTAGATAAGTCTTGGAGAAGAAAAGCTTGTGATTTAGCTTACGAGTTTTATGGAAAAAAGTCTGTTGATAGAATCGTAGATGTTGCTTGTGGAACTGGTGATATGATGGATTTTTGGAGAAGTAGAGCTGAAAAATCAAATATAGATATTAGTGAAATTGTTGGTGTTGACCCATCGGTTGGGATGGTTGATGTTGCTCGTGAAAAATATCCTAAATTTAATTATCATATCTCAAAAGCTACTGAGATTCCATTAGAAGATTCTAGTAGTGATTTTTTAAGTATCACTTATGGAATTAGAAATGTTGTTGAGAGAGAAGAGGCTTTAAAAGAGTTTAATAGAGTTCTTAAAAAAGATGGACTTGTTATTATTTTAGAGTTTATGAAAAATGAAAATCCTTCACTTTTAGGCAAAATTAGAGATTTTTATATGAATAGAATTTTACCAAAAGTTGGTGGGTTTATCTCTAAGAATCTTGAAGCCTATGAGTACTTACCAAACTCAATAGGGGATTTTGCAACTGTTTCACAGATGCAAAATGAACTAGAATCTGCTGGATTTGAGATACTTTATACAAAATCTTTCTCTATGGATATATCTACACTTCTTATTGCTAGAAAAAAATAGTAACTATTACTGATGCATACTATAAGTGTTTCATCCTTAAATGAACAGATTAAAGGTCTTTTAGAGAGTACTTTTAATCGGGTTATTGTTGAAGGTGAACTTTCTCGGATTACATTTCATAATAGTGGGCATATATACTTTACTTTAAAAGACAACACTTCTACTATTAAAGCTCTTATGTTTAAGGGTAATGCATCTAAATTAAAATTTCAACTTAAAGAGGGTATGAAAGTGATTTTAGATGGTGCTATTACTCTATATAAACCTCGTGGTGAGTATCAAATAAACTGTTTTAATATTGAACCAGCAGGGCAAGGTGCTTTGGCTTTGGCTTTTGAACAATTAAAAGAGAAACTTTCAAAAAAAGGTTATTTTGATGTTAAGTATAAAAAACAACTTCCAAGATTTCCAAAAAAAATAGCTTTAATAACATCTGCAACTGGAGCAGCTCTACAAGATATGTTAAGAGTTGCAAATGCTAGGTATCGATTGGTAGATATAGATATTTATGATGTAGTTGTTCAGGGTGAAAATGCAAAATTTGAAATCTCTAATTCTTTATACAAAGTAGATTCCAATGGTTATGACATAATAGTTATAGCTCGTGGTGGTGGAAGTATAGAGGATTTATGGGCTTTTAATGAGGAGATTGTTGCAGATGCTATTTTTAATGCTAAAACTCCAATTATATCGGCAGTTGGGCATGAGATAGACTGGTTGATAAGTGATTTTGTTGCAGATGTACGAGCTGGAACACCAAGTATAGCTATGGGAATCTCTTTGCCAGATTCTAATGAACTGTATCAAACTTTAGATTCCATACAAAACCAAATAACTCAAGCATATTCACAAGGTATCTATAATAAATCTCAAGAGTTAAAGCATCTAGTAGCACTTTATAATCAACACTCGATAGAGAAAAAACTACTTATAAAGATTCAAGAGATTAAGCAGTTGAAAGAGCAGTTTGTGCAACAAATAAATTTTAAAATAGAATCATTTTCAAAAAATTTAGAATATACTAAAAATAGATATCCAGATATAATAAAAACTATTTTAAATATTAAGCAAAATCAATTAGTAAATTTGGAAAAGATGTTAGAATCTAATAATCCTAAACTAAAAGTTAAAAGGGGTTTTGCACAAATTTCAAAAAATAGTAGAGTAATTGATTTGTCATCTTTAAATATTGATGATAGTTTTGATATTCAAAGTGATGAGATTTATATAAGTGCAAAAGTATTAAAAAAGGAAGTAAAATGAGTTATCCAAATTTTTTTGATGAAGTAGAAACAATAAAAGTAATAGACCCATTATCAAGTATATTAGGGGTGTTTGATTCAGATGGTTATGAGTTTAATTATTTAGAAATAGTTAAAGCTGCAGGACATAGTTGTCCAACTGTCGCAGGTGCTTATCTTATAGCACTTTATGGGCTAAAAGCACTTTATAAAGATGAAAAAGCTGTTCGTGGAAATATTAAAGTTGAGTTTAAAGAATCCTTACAAGATGGTGTTGCAGGTGTAATATCAAATGTTATATCTCATATAACAGGTTCTACTGATAAAGATGGTTTCAAAGGATTAAAGGGGAGATTTGCAAGACATTCTTTAATGCATTTTGATGCAAATATAGATTCTTCTGCTAGATTTACAAGAATAGATAATGGGCAAAGTGTTGATATTATCTATAACCCATCATCAGTTATGCCAAATCCAAATATGCAAGTTTTAATGCAAAAGATGATGCAAGGTGATGCTACCCCTGATGAATTAAAAGAGTTTGGAATCTTATGGCAAGACAGAGTTGCAAGAATCTTTGAAAATGGAGATAAGGTTATTACGATTCAAGAGTTAAGTTAAATTTTTTTTATTGACAATTTATATATAAATTGTCAATTTTCAAGAATCTTAAACTAAACCATAAATTTATAGTAGAAAGTAGAAAGTAGTAAATGAAATCATCAGATGTAGCTCACATACTCAACAATAAAGATAAACTTTTAACACAAATATATTTTGATTTACAGAGGTATTTTGAATTGAAATATGGTTCAAATACAGTTGTATTTATGGAAATAGGAACTTTTTTTGAAGTTTATGAAGTAAATAATGATACCGAGCAAGTTGGTAAAGCAAAAGAGATAGCTGAGCTACTAAATATACAACTAACTAAAAAAAATAAAAGCATAGTAGAGAACTCTGATAGAAATCCACTTTTAGCTGGTGTCCCAGCTGTTTCATTTGAACGATATTTGAGTAGACTTATCCAAGAAGAAAAGTATACAGTTATAGTTGTAAAACAAAAGGGAAAACCACCTAAGATAAGTAGGTATGTATCTCAAATAATCTCCCCTGGAACCAATTTTGACCATATCATTGACAATGATGATAATTACATAGTTTCACTTCTTATAGATAAGTACAAGGGAATTTATAACATAGGCTATTCAGCGATAGATGTGACAACTGGAAAAACTTGGCTGTATGAAACATATGGAACAAGTGAAGACCCCTCTTATGCACTAGATGAGGTGTTTAATCTTTTAAATATATATAAAACAAGTGAGGTGGTTGTAACATTTTTAGATGGAGTGGATGACCAAAGACATGTTATGAGTTATTTGGAGATTCCAGAAAACTATCATTATAGTGTAAACAACGAAAGACCAAAGATTGAGTTTCAAAATAAACTTTTTAAAGAGGTATATCAGGTTCAGTCTTTATTATCTCCAATAGAGTATTTGGATTTAGAGAGAAACCCAATGATTACAGAGTGTTTGGCTATTTTAGTCCATTTTGTAATTGAACATGACATCCATATCGTACAAAAGTTAGATAGACCAAATATTATAGATAATCGTAGATTTATGTATTTGGGAAATAATGCATTAGAGCAGTTGGGTATTTTATCTAAGGATAAAAAAGAGTTTACACTTTTAAAGATGTTAGATAAAAGTTCAACTGCGATAGGGAAAAGGCTACTAAAAGAGAGATTACTAAACCCAATTATAGAAAAAGATGAGCTAGAGAGAAGATACACACTAATAGAAAAAGTATCTTCCCATACAAGATTCTTAGATGAAACTATGAGAGGGGTGTATGATATACAAAGATTATCTCGTCGTCTAAATCTGGCTAGACTACACCCTTTTGAGATGAACCATATATACGATTCTATGCTTAGTGTAAAAGAGCTAATTCATTATGTAAAAAAATATAATCTACAAGAGATTCCATTTCATATAAATGAGGTAGAGGAGTTTTTAAGAGATATAACTAAAAGTATAGATTTAGATATATCGAGAAGATTCACAAACAATACAGTAGATGAAAATTTTTTGATTAGTGGTGTAGATGAGGTTGTCGATACATTAGTAAAAGAAAATAACACAATGTTTATAGCCTTTGAGGATATTATCTTAAAAATAGAGAATCTTCTAAAAAGTGTTAATAGTAGCAGTTCAAATAAAGTGGTTAGTTTAGGTGTTTTGGAAAAGGACGGATACTATATCTCTTTGAGCAAAAATAGATTTTCACAGATAGAATCTTTGTTTTATAATAGTGATGAGTTTAGAGGTTTTAGTGTTAAAAAACTTACTAATAGTGTAAAGATAAGTTCAGATTTTACAGATAAGCTTTCAGATAAAATTATGAAGAATCGTAGAAAAATAGTTCTGTTGGCAAAAGATAGATTTATTCAGCTTCAAAGCCTTTATGAGAGAAGATACTCTTTACTGTTTGATAGAGTTATATCTTATGTAGCAGATTTAGATGTAGGGGTTAGTTCATCTAAAGTGGCTCAATTATATAAACACTCTAAACCAACTATAATTGAAGTTCAAAATGATGAAAATTTTATGCAGATAATGCAACTAAGACATCCATTAATAGAGGTTCAAGAGAGTGGGGGTATCTATATTCCAAATGATATTGTGATGGGGAATCGTCACTATATGGATTTGGAAGATTCTAATAGTGTAATGTTAGAATCTGATGTGCATAATGGATACGATATAAACGGTGTGCTTTTATATGGAATCAACTCTAGTGGAAAAAGTTCACTTATGAAAAGTATAGGAATCGCAACTCTTATGGCTCAATCTGGATTCTTTGTAAGTTGTAGTGTTATGAAGTTTAGTATATTTGACTCTATATTTACTAGAATCGTATCTAAAGACAACTTGGCAAAAGGGTTATCTACATTTGCTGTTGAGATGTTGGAGTTGAAAAATATTTTTAACCGTGCTAAAGTAAAATCTTTAGTTTTAGGTGATGAGATAAGTCACGGAACAGAAACACTCTCAGGGGTAGCGATAGTATCTAGTGCTATCATAAAACTTGTTAAGCTTAGGTCTTTGTTTTTATTTGCTACCCATCTTCATCAACTTTCAACAATGAGTGAGATAACAAAACTAAAAAATGTAGTAAATTTACATCTAAGTGTAGAGTACAATGAAAAACAAGATAAATTAATTTTCAACAGAATCTTACAAGCTGGAAGTGGGAGTAGTGTTTATGGTTTAGAGTTTGCAAAATCTCTACATATGGATAGTGAATTTTTAGAAGAAGCAAATAGAATCAGAAAAAGATTAGCAAATGATTTTGATGAGCTAGAGCTTTTAGTAAAAAAGAAAACAAGTAAGTACAACAAAAAACTTTATGTAACAAACTGTGTGATTTGTGGCAAAATAGCAGAAGATGTACATCATATAGCAGAAAAATCTTCAGCAGATAAAGATGGTTTTATAGGTCATTTTCACAAAGATAATAAACACAATTTAGTTCCACTATGTAAACAACACCACAATGAAATTCACAATGGAAAATTAAAAATAGACGGTTTTATGATGACATCAAATGGGTTGGAATTACAGTTTGAAAAGCAGAGTAAAAAACCTAAAGAGGTTAGTGTAGAAGATAAGACTAAAATTATTTTAGATGATTGGTAAGATAGACAGAGTATAATTTTATGAAGGATTAATATGAAAAAACTACCAATAGGGATACAAACATTTAGTGAAATAATAAATAAAAATTACCTTTACATAGATAAAACAAAAGAGGCTTACGAGCTTATAGAGAGTGGAACAAAGTTTTACTTTCTATCTCGCCCAAGAAGATTTGGAAAGAGCTTGTTTATAGATACTCTTCAAGAGCTATTTGAGGGTAATAAAAAACTGTTTGAGGGTTTGTATGTTTATGATAAATGGGAGTTTGAAACTAAATATCCTGTTATAAAAATAAGTTGGGGTGGGGCAGATTACCAAACATTGGATAGTTTAGAAGATAGAGCAAATGTGCTTTTAGAACAAAATCAAAAAAGATTAAATATAGAGTGTAAAAATAAAAAACAAAATAGTTGCTTAGAGGAACTAATCCAAAAAGCTTATGAAAAATATAACCAACAAGTAGTAGTTCTCATAGATGAGTACGATAAACCAATTTTAAATACCATAGAGAACTTACCACAAGCAAAAATAAATAGAGAGTTCATAAAAGGGATGTATGAGGTTCTAAAAGAGAATGAAAGATACATTAAATTTGGTTTCTTAACAGGTGTAAGTAAATTTTCTAAAGCGAGTATATTTAGTGGTTTAAATATGTTACAAGATATAAGCCTTGAGGCAAAATATGGAAATATATGTGGATATACTCAAAATGATATTGAAACTTCATTTTTACCATACCTTGATGGTGTGGATTTAGAGAAGTTTAAAACTTATTATAACGGTTATAACTTTTTAAAAGACCCAGTATATAACCCATTTGATACACTTCTTTTTATACAAAAAGGGAAAATCTACGATAACTACTGGTTTGAGAGTGGAACACCAACATACCTCATAAAACTTATAAAACAAAACAATTACTTTCTACCAAAACTAAGTAACTTAGTAGTAGATAGTAAATTACTAAATAGTTTCGACATAGAAAATATAGACTTAGAAGTTATACTTTATCAAGCAGGGTATTTGACAATAGATACTATGAAAGAGAAAAGAAGAGGTGGATTTGAGTATAAACTAAAAATACCAAATACAGAAGTAAAACAATCCTTAAATGACTTTATTATAGACTACCTGACAGACCAAAGAACCCAAAAGATAAAATTACAAGATGATATATATGATGGTTTAGCAGATGGAGAACTAGAACTTGTTAAAAACTCATTTATATCTGTTTTTGCTTCAATCCCCTACAATAACTACACAGGAAATAAAATAGAACACTACGAAGGTTTTTATGCTAGTGTAGTTTATGTTTACCTACAAAGTTTAGGCATAGAGATAATAGGGGAAGATGTAACAAATAAAGGTCGCATAGACTTAACACTTTTTATAGAAGATAAAATCTACATTATAGAGTTTAAAGTTGGAAGTGAAAATGCTCTAAAACAGATAAAAGAGAAAAATTATGCTCAAAAGTATCTTACTCAAAATAAAGAGATAAACTTAGTTGGTATAAACTTTGATGAGAGTGAGAAAAATATAAGTGGGTTTGAGTGGGAGA
>JAMOPL010000036.1 GCA_027064515.1 Sulfurimonas sp.
GTATTTGTTCTTGTGTATTTGATAATAAACTCCTTGTTTTAGGAGTATAAGCAATATTTCTTCCAGTTTTTTTTCTCTTTTATTTTACTGATTAAGGTTTGTTTTATATTTCGTGGGATTTACCTAACAGAACTCCCGTCTTGCTATCGCTTCTGTTTCTATATTTTTTGTATTAGGGGTTATTTTATTATATTTTGTAGATGAAAAAAAAGTAAAACTAGAGGTACAAAAGGCTCTAAAGATTAAATAACAACTATTATTTAATCTCCTCTTTTATCTTATTATAAATCTCTTTTGTTGTAGCAACAACCTCATCCACTTGTTCTATCGCTTTTTCTTTTAAACTTTCTGTATCTATATTTTTTATATCTTCTATGGTATCTAATGCTTTTTTTGTTACTTTACTTGTATCAATAAATTTTAACTCTTTTACTGTTGAATCTATATCTACACCAGTCTGCTCTTTTAACTTATCTTTCAAATTTTCAAAAAGTTCCATACTTAATTCTCCATATCAAAAATTTTATGATCATTTTTTTTATCCATCAACTCTTTATAGATTTCATACTTAGTATTATCAAACTCATAATGTTGAATAATATGTATAAGCAATTTTTCCTCATTTGCATTAATTATACCATCAGATAACATCATATCTATAAGATTAACAATAACACATTCCTTTTGATCGATAGTCAGAATCTCAGAACTTTTTAGTAAAAATACATCAAATGTCATACCATTTTTAATAGCATTTTTTATATATTTATTTGCCTCAGATATTATTTTAACATCACCATGCATCACAGTAGATAAGTATGTAATCTCTTCATTTTCTATCACCCCATCTGCACTTGCCATATATAATAAAGCAACTGCAAAAGATAGTTTTGGAGTTAGTGGAATCTCTCTTGATCTAAACATTATTTTTATCCTCTTTTTGTAATTCTTTTAGCATCTGTTTTATCTCTGACAACTCTTTTGTTATAACCATTTTATCAAAATCTTCATTCTCTAGTGCATGTTGAATATCATTATCTTTTATTTTTGATATTTCATCTACAATAACTGCTATAAAAAGATTAAAAATCACAAAGGCATTTATAATAATAAAACTTATAAAATATATCCAAGAATAGCCATTAATATCCATAGCCTCATACATAACATCTGTCCAATCTTCAAAGGTTAGGATTCTAAATAATGTAAGCATTGAAATAGAAAAATTATTCCATAAACCACTCTCTAAATTCCCAAAAAATTGATTACCTAAAATAGCATAAACATAAAAAACTATGAACATTAGTACAACTATATTCATAATTGCAGGTATTGCACCCTCTAGTGCCATTAAAATCTTTTTAATATTATCATTTACCGCAATAAGCCTTAGAACCCTAAAGATTCTAAGTAATCTAGCAATAGCAGCCGATTCAAACATATCAAGAGGAATTAAAGAGAACATAACTATGATAAAATCAAATAGATTCCAACCATCCCTAAAAAAGTCCAGTTTATTTCTTTCAACATAAAGTTTTATTATTATTTCCATAGTAAAATATATAGTTACCATTGTGTCTAAAATAGAAAAAATATAAAGTATAAGATTATCATCAAAATGTGTTTTAAGACTTAAAATAATACTGTAAAATATTATTATAAATGTTGTCGTATTACTAAATAATCTTGAATGTCTAAACATAGTAAGTCTACTTTTCATACTAAGTAAATTATGTTTTTGAAATATGTATTCGCTATTTTGCATCTATTACAACCCTCGTTTTAAATATTAGATTTGCTAAAACTATATAAATCCTATCGCACTCTTAACAGCATTAATATAGCTAAGTGTTTTAGCCTTATTTTTATAAGCTATATCAAAAGCTGTTCCATGGTCTACTGATGTTCTAATAATTGGTAGATTTAGAGATACATTTATACTTTCATCAAAGTAAAGAGCTTTTAGAGGTGCTAAACCTTGATCATGATACATAGCTACAAAATAGTTATAGTTTTCCCTAAAATGTGGAGTAAAAGCTATATCAGGAACTATCGTCCCTACAAATAACTCTTTTCCTATTTCACTATTTACTATCTCTATCGCTTTTTCAATCTCTCTCTCCTCATCACCTAAAACACCATTATCTCCAGCATGAGGATTTAAACCTAAGACTGCTACTTTTTTATCCCCTATACTTTTATGAAGGTCTAAGAAAAATTTAACAAGCTTTTGTAATTCTATGGTTGAAGGTACATCTTTTATGGGGATATGCTCTGTATATAGTGCTACAAACATTTTTTCACACCCAAGCATCATTATCGCATCTTGTTTAAAATATTTACGAAGTAAATCGGTATGCCCTACAAACTCTAAACCAGCCATCATCCAAGCCTCTTTATGAATCGGCATAGTTACAAGAGCTTCAGCTTTTTTTGTTTCACATAACTCTATCGCTCTCATAAAAGATTCATAAGAGTACTCACCAGATTCTAAACTAACCTCTCCAGCTTTTATCTCAAAAATTCCATCAACCTCTGAAAGTTCAAAGCTTTTTGGAATCTTGACATTTAGAAGTTTTGATACCTGTTTTAACATACAAGAGTTTATACAATAGATAGGTTTACAAATTTGTAAAATCTCTTTATGAGATTTTAGAGCAATCTCTATGCCGACACCATTTAGATCACCAACACTTATTGCAATATGTGGTAGACTCATCTTGTTGTCAGCTTTTTCATCACTTTTACAGCATCAGACAAACCACTAAAAACACTTCTAGCGATAATACTCTGACCGATATTAAGCTCCACTATCTCCTCTATCTTCATCATCTCGTGAACATTGTTGTAGTTTAGTCCATGCCCAGCAGCTACCTCTAAACCTAAAGAATCTGCATGTTTAGCAGATAGTTTAATATCTTCTAATGATTTTTCCAATCTATCACTAAGTTCATATCTTGGTAATTCGAACTCTTTAACAGAATGATTTGAACTACCAAGGTTTGAGTTTAACATCGCAAAAAGATTGGCAAAAGTTCCAGTGTGAAGTTCAACCATCTCAGCACCTAGCTCTTTTGATTTATCCATCGCCTCTATGCTAGGATCTACAAAAAGTGAAACAGGGATAATAGAATCGTGAAGTAACTCTATCGCATAACGAACCTCATCTTCACTTCCAAAAATATCAAGTCCACCTTCGGTTGTAACCTCTTCCCTCTTTTCAGGAACTAAAGTTGCCCTATGTGGTTTTACATCACAAACTATATTTAGAATCTCTTTGTTTATAGAACACTCTAAGTTTATAGGTAGAGTTGAGTGAAGCATAATATTTTTTACATCTATATCTTGAATATGTCTTCTATCCTCTCTAAGATGAATCGTTATTTGGTCTGCTCCATTTTGACAAGCCACAAATAAGCCATTTAAAATATCAGGATCATTAACTCTTCTTGCTTCTCTTAAAACTGCTATATGGTCTATATTTACACCTAATCTCATCTTATTCACTTTTTTCACCTTTTGCTTTATTCATAAACTCTATATATTCATTCTCAAGATTTTTATATGAAATAATTTCACCTATATGAACTTGAACTTTTCTTTTCTCTTTATAAGGAGCACCTTCAAAAACTTCCTCTAAAGAGTCGTTAATAAACACAGGAATCACATCAAGTTTATTTGCTTTTGCAATCTTAGAAGCTCCACTTTGAAACTCCCCTATCCCCTCTTTTTTATACCGTTCACCCTCTGGGAACATATAGATATTAAAATTATTTACTTTTGAAAAAGTAGATTTTATCTGCTTAAAAAAGCTAAGTAGACCCCTTTTACTCTCTAAATCTACACCAATACAACCACTATACTGAAAAAACTTTCCATATACAAAGTGTTCAAAAAGTTCCTGTTTAGCTATCCATGTTCCATTTTTGTTCAATTTGGAAAATATATGTTCCATCACTATAATATCAAGGAGTGAACGGTGATTTATCGCATACAGAATCTTATCCCTAGATGGAACTTCACCAATTACCTCAACCTCTATATTTAAGTAATCTAAAACTTGATTCGAATAATTTTGTCTATCATTTGAAAGTTGAGTAGTAGAAGATTTTTTTGTCATATATGGGTGAAAATAAGTTCTCTTAAAAATATCAACATATTTCAATCCAAGCTTCACCATAAACATAAATTTAGTAACTGTTTTAAACATTAAATACCTTTATTTTAATAAGAAGATTATATCTTAAAGTTATTAATATATTTATCCGTCAAGAGATAGTAAATAAGAAATAATAAACTCATTATTATAATAATATTTCTTAAATGAATAGCTATACTAAGATTCTTTTCACTAAAATGGAGTTGAATAATAAGTTATTAAGATTTCAACTGCTTTATTTTAATAAATTAGAATATTTTTTAATATAGGAAAAATATGAAAAAGCTAAATGAGCTGACACTAAAACAAAGAGAAGAACTTTTTAGACAACTTCGTATATCAATCACTCATCACTCAAATGCGATGGAAGGGACAACTCTTTCTTTTAGAGAAACAAAAGAGTTACTTGAACATGGAAATACTGCAGGAGATAAACCCCTACACGAACAACTTGTTATCTTAGGCTTTGCTAAAGCTTATGATGTGATAGTTCGTGAGGCTACAAATAAAGAAAATATTATAGACAGTAGTTTTATAAAAGATATTCATGCAATTATGTTTGAAGATGCTTAAAAAGTTTCTCCTCAATTCATTTCTAAGCCTATTGGAGCATATAGACTAGATGAAAGATATATAAAAGGTGTAGATATAAAATTATCAGCACCTAATAAAATTTCAAACGATATAGAAAACCTACTTTATAGATTCCATAGCAATAATATGAGTTTAGAAGATATTACAGAGTTTCATATATTATTTGAAAGAGTACATTCATTTGCCGATGGTAATGGAAGAGTTGGAAGACTGATAATGGCTTTTCAAGCTATTCAAAACAATATAGTTCCACCTCTTATTGAAAATGAACATAGAAGTGAATATTTAAAAGCTATTAATGATAAAAGTGAACTTTTTAAATTTATAGATGAGAGCATTCAAAATAGTATGGACTTGCTGGACTAAAAAGTAGAACAAAACATAGTATCCAATAAATTAATTAGCCCCTATTTTCACAGGAGCTAAATTTATCTATTATATAAATTATTTAAGAGTAGAGATATAGTCAGAAACAGCTTTTATATCATCTGTACTTAGTTTAGAAGCTTGCCCTTTCATTAGACCTTTCATCGCTCCACCATAAGTTCCAGCAATATAGCCATTTAAAGCTTCACTTACTTTTGCAGAATCCCATCCAGCGATAATTTGTGATTTTCCTAAAGCTTTTTTCTCACCATTTGCACCGTGACAACCTATACAAGCTTTATACACAACTTTACCATTTACTGAACTTACAGGTGATGATGGTGCTACAACATCTGCAACTATTGTTTTTGCTGATTCAACAGCTTTGTTTGTCGCAGTTGTAACAGTTTGTACTGTTTTAGTAGATGTTTCTATAACCTTCTTTTTTACAGCTTCCAAAGTTTGTGCAGATGGAACCACTTTATCTACTACTTCTACAACATTTTCTTTTACCTGTTTTACTGTTTCATTTGTTGGTGTAACAGCTTCTACAACTGTTTCAACAGTTTTTGTAGCTTTTACAGATATAGGCTCAACTGGTTTAACAACTTCTTGCTTAGTCTCAACTACTGTTGATTTAGCCTCTTGCTTAGAAGTTTCATCTCCACAACCAACTAATAAAAATGCTAACACTATTGATAATCCAATTTTCATATCATCTTCCTTTATAAAATATTACGACAATTATACCTAATTTTAGCTATAATAATTTTTTATTTTACAAGGCAAATATACAATGAATTTTGAACCGTACCCATTTGAAAAACTAAACGATTTACTAAAAAACATCACAGCAAATTCTGAGCTAACTCCATCAGTTTTAACCATAGGTGAACCACAATTTGAAACACCAGCATTTATACAAAATGCACTTTGTGACAACTCTCACCTACTAAAAAAATATCCTAAAACTTCAGGTGAAATATCTCTAAGAGAAGCACAAATAGAATTTTTTCATAAAAGATTCAACACTAAACTTACAAATAAGCAAATCATTCCAACTTTTGGAACAAGGGAAGTTTTATTTAATTTTCCTCAATTTTTACTTTTTGATGTAAAAGAGCCAGTTATGGCATATACAAACCCTTTTTATCAAATATATGAGGGTTCAGCTATCGCTTCAAGAGCAAAAACTATCCACCTAAATCTAAACGAAAAAAACAATTTTAAACCAACAATAGATGAGGATGAATTAAACTCTTGTAATTTAGTAATTCTTAACTTTCCCAACAACCCAACATCATCTGTTTTAACACTTGATGAGCTTGGTATTTGGGTAAAACTAGCACTAAAACATAATTTTGTGTTACTAAATGATGAGTGTTACAGCGAAATTTATACAGATAAACCGATTCCATCACTTTTAGAAGCATCTATATATGTAGGAAATAAATCATTTAAAAATATCCTCATTATAAACTCTATCTCAAAAAGGTCATCAGCACCAGGGCTTCGTTCTGGTTTTATTGCTGGTGATGAAGAGATTCTAAAAGAGTATATGAAGTATAGAACTTATGTAGGTTGTGCTTCGCCTCTACCACTTCAGTCAGCTGCTGCTGCTGCTTGGTTAGATGAGGAGCATGTAAGTAATTCTAGAAAAGTATATGCCAATAATTTTAAAATAGCAAAAGAGATTCTAAATATAGAGATTCCAGAAGCTACATTTTATATATGGCTAAAAGTTAATAAACCAATAGAGTTTACAAAAAAATTATTTGAAAAATATAATGTAAAAGTTTTACCAGGTGAATTTTTGGCAAGAGAAGATTCTAACGGTGAAAATCCAGGAAAAGATTTTGTAAGAATCGCCCTTGTTGAAAATGAAGAGAAAACAAAAATAGCATTAAATAGAATTAAGGAGTGTTTAAATGATTAGTCAAGAAGAGTTAAAAGTAAAGGTGCTAGAAGCACAAAAAAATTCAGATATAGCCTCTTTATATATACTTGAGCAAGAGGCACACGAAATTTTTGATGAGGATACTCTTCACGGTTTTTATGCAAATATCCTTGATTTAGCATTAGAAAAACTAACTACTACTCTTGAAGAACATAGAAAGATGGACATAAACGAGGTTCAAGACTTTGCAACACTAAGAGCATTATATGAGTATGCGATAGAGCATTATTCAGCTGGTGCTATTGGTGATGCTTCTGCTTTATTTGAAGTTTTAAGTGGGCTTAGTAATGATACTAAATTTTCATCAGCACTTAAATTTCACTGGATAGCATCTAAGGAGAACTTATCTCTTGATGATTTCCTAGAAAAAATAGCTGATTTAGAAGCTACTCAAAATGCTGGAACTTTTTATATCAGTTGTTTCACAGATGAGGCACAAAAATTGCTAGATAACTCTAACTAATTTAGAGGTGTTTATATGAAAATTCATTTTATTGGAATCGGTGGAATCGGTATATCTGGACTTGCACAATATATGCATCACAAAGGGCATCAGGTAAGTGGCTCCGATATATCAGATTCACTTATCACTAAAAAACTAAGAGATATGGGAATCTCAGTTTTTGTTCCCCACTCTAAAGATTCTATACAGAATCAAGATTTAGTAGTTCACTCTGCAATCATTAGACCTGATAATCCAGAAGTTATAGAAGCAAATGCTCAAGGGATAGAGGTTCTAGCTCGTCGTGAAGCACTTCTTAAAATCTTAGATGATAGAAAAGTTTACTCTATTGCTGGAGCTCATGGTAAAAGTACCACAACTGCGATTCTAACTGCGATAATGAAAGGTTCAGCTATCATTGGTGCTGAAGCTAAATCTTTTGGATCTAATGTTCGTTATGACGATTCGACTGATATTATGCTGTTTGAAGCTGATGAAAGTGATGGAAGTTTCATAAATTCAAACCCATACTGTGCAATAGTTATCAATGCTGAACCTGAGCATATGGAATATTATGACTACAACTATGAACTTTTTTATGATTCATATAAAAGATTTATAAAATCTGCTCCCTGTCGTATTTTAAATGCTGAAGATGATTTTTTATCTACACTTATAGATGATATTGATGCAAATTACTTCTATCCAAGTAAAGAGATTAGAGATATAGAGTTTATTCTTATAGATAATGAACCATATACAAGATTCAAGCTTAGAGATTTAGGTAGTTTTGAGGTTTGGGGATTAGGGAATCATATAGCACTTGACGCATCTTTAGCTATTTTAGCTGCTAATGAATCTATGAATATAGAGGAGATTCGAAAAAATATACTTTGTTTTAAAGGAATCAAAAAACGATTTGATATTATTGTAGCTGATGAGGAGAAGGTGATTATAGATGATTATGGACATCACCCAACAGAGATAAAAGCTACACTTGAATCTGTAAAAGCATATACTTCATTAAAAGGTTTTGATAAAATTATAGCTATATGGCAACCACATAAATACTCTAGAACTATTGATAATTTAGAGGCATTCGTAAACTGTTTTAATGGGGTAGATGAGCTTATTATCTTACCTGTTTGGGAAGCTGGAGAGAAGTTTAGAGAGATAGATTTTCAAAATAATTTCAAAGCATATAATCCTATAATGGCTGATTCTATTAAGCAAATAGATAATAAAATTATAATTATAAAAGATAAAAAAGAGTTACAAACAATAGATAAAGGTTTAATTATCGGCTTTGGTGCTGGTGATATAACTTATCAAATAAGAGGGGTAAAATAATGGCATATATATTTGGTCTAGTAATAGTAGGGCTTTTATTCTTAGCTCTACACTATTTTACAGAGATTACAAAATCACAAAAAATCATAGTTACTGCAATTGTTTCAGCTATCATTTTGGGTGCTATTGCTTTTAACGCATATAGTTCATCACAAAGAGAAAGTATGCTAAAAGTTGTAAGATTATTTAATCAAAATAAAACAATTAATTGTAATGGTGTAGATGTAAATAATTCAAATTACACGCTAAGTATAGGAACATATACTTTTATAGGAAAAGAGAAAACACCTTTTTATGGTGAGATGATTAGTGCTAGTGAGTGTAAATAGATATCTATTTTACACAAATAGCTCTAGCAACAGCTCTTCCACTAGCCCAAGCAAAAGCAAAATTATAGCCACCTCTTTTTCCTACCACATCTAAAACCTCTCCACAAAAATAAAGATTCTTCTGTTTTAAAGATTCCATAGTTTTAGAATTTACCTCACTAGTATCTACCCCTCCACCACTCACCTCTGCATGTCTAAAACCGTGAGTATCACTCACTTCAAATCTCCAGTTTGTCATTAGATTTGCTATCTTCTTTGCCATCTTTGTATTTAGATTTTGTGCTGTTAATGCTAAAGATAACTCTAACTCTTCTACTAAGTTTGTAGCTATTTTAATAGGAATTAAACCAACTAAAATATCTATAATTGTAAATTTAGGCATATTTTGAGCTATTTTTAATATATGTGCAGAGAGTTTTTGCGATGTAAAACTTGGAACTAGATTTATTGAGATACTCACATGCTCAAAATTCATCAAAGCTACACTTGCTCTTTGAGAAATATCTAAAATAGCAAAACCTGAGATTCCATAATTTGTAAAAAGAATATCACCACTAGTAGTAGAATCTTTTTTATGGTTCAAGAATAATGTAACCTCACCATCAACTTTTGCTCCACTCATCTTTTTTGCAACATTAGAATCTAAATGGAACTGCACTAAAGATGGATATGTCTGAACTATATTATGCCCATAAACTTTTGCAAATTCTTGCCCATCACTATTTCCACCTAGATGTGTTCCAGCCTCTGATCCTGTTGCAACGACTACACTATCGTACTTATTCATCATCCCTTTTATATCTGTAATTTTTGTATCTGTATGAAAAATTACACCCAAACTTTTTGCATACTCTTGTAGAATCTTTGCAACCGATTTTGCTTCATTGCTTAGTGGATAAACTCTTCCATCATCTTTTATATCTAGTAAAAGTCCTACACTTAAGGCAAATTTTTCAAACTCTTTAAAACCAAAATGATTAAGAGAATCATTTACAAAGCTTGAATTATCACTAAAAAAATCATCTTGCGATATATTTGTATTTGTGATGTTACATCGACCATTACCAGATACGAGAATCTTCTTAGCACATCTTTGATTCTGCTCAAAAATCTCCACTTTAGATGATTCTTTAGCACAAAATATTGCACATAAAAGCCCCGACGCACCACCACCAATAATTGCTATTTTTTTCATTATAAAGAAACCATTTTTGCACCAAATCCACCTAAGTGTTGTGGAGCATCATCAAATTTTTTCACTCTTGGATGAGCTATTAAAAAGTTTTTAACTGCGAAAGATAATTTTCCTGTTCCTATTCCATGATAGACGATAACCTCATCCCATCCTGATATAAGAGCATCAGATATAAACTTATCTAAGACCTCTACTGCTTCATCGGCTCTCATTCCGTGCAGATCACACTTTAGTCCAGCTTTTTTCTCCACCTGCAAATTAATATTTGTTTTTGGTTTTGCTTTAACTATCTGAGTATGTTTAAGTTGTTTAGTTTTCACACGGATTCTCATCCCCTCTATCTCGATAGTTGCATCTTTTTTATCTCTCATTGAGATTATTATACCTTTTTGAGAATGGTACTTAACCTTATCACCCACTTTAAATTCAAGGTTTTGAACCTCTTGTTTTTTCTCTTGAGGAAGCTTTTTATTTGCCTTATTCATCGCTCTATGTATAGCTTTTGTATCTCCAGCTTTAGCTGCTATCTTAGCCTCATCTATCGCTACTGTATAACTTCTTTTTAGTGCATATTTTTGTTCATCTAACTCTCTAAAAAGTTTTTCCCTTTGCTCTTTTAGTCCAAGTTCTTTTAATCTTAACTCTTCTAATTTATCATCAACTTTTTTATGTTTTTGTTTTAACTCTCTCTCCAATTGTGAACCCCTCTCTATTAACAGATTCAGTCTCTCAGAGTTATCCCCATAAACAGATTTTGCTTCTGCTACGAGTCTATTTGCAATTCCATAACGACTAGCTGTTTCAAAAGCATAACTTTTACCTATGATTCCTTGCATAAACTCATAAGTTGGCATTCTCGCCTCTTCATCATATAAAGCAGCCATTAATTCCACATCATCTCTATCAGCCATCAATGCAGCTAGTCTTTTATGGTGAGTTGTAACAACAACTTTTTGCCCTCTTTTAATGAGGTCATCTAGAATCACTTTAAACAAAGCAGCAGCCTCATCACTATCCGTCCCTAACTCTATCTCATCCACCCCAACAAGAGCAGATTTATATTCAAATATTTTGGAGAACTCCTGCATACGACCTGCAAATGTAGATATATCATTTTTTACATTTTGTGGATCATCTATAATAGAGAGAACTGTTTTAAAAGAACCTATATGAGATTTATTTTCATCTAAACTCATAGGGATAATATACTTAGCCATTAGTGCAGATGCTAAGATAGACTTTAGCAACATAGTCTTACCACCAGCATTTACACCAGTTATCATAAGTATATTTTTAGAAAAATCTACATTTATAGGTTTTGCTTTATGCAGAGCTGGATGGGTGAAATTACTAAGAACTATTTTAGAATCATTTTTAGATTTTATTATCTGATAATTTTTACTTCTTGCAAAAAGTACCCTTGCTTGATAATTATCAAACTTATCAAACTCTTTATCCAAAAAAAAGATAAATGGCTGAATCTCACCAAGTTTAGCTGAGAATTTTTTCGCATAATCATAAAAGATTGTTTCTCTTTCTTGCTCAATATATCTTATTTTCTCTTTTGATTTCAAAATAGTATCTGGAGAAACATAAAAAAAGCCACCACTACTTCTTGCTATAACAGCCCCTTTTAGCACATGGTTAAAACCACCACGAACTAAAAGACACTCCTCATCATTAATAAAATGCACCTGAGTATCCACTAAATAACCAGCAAGTTTTGAACTTGACATCATCCTTTTCAATGCACCACTCATATCATTTTTATGCTCTTTAATTCTTTGGCTTAAACCATAAAGCGTCTCATCAAGATTCTCATTAAAAAGCCCATCATGAGTAAAATACTCCTCTATCTCCAAGAATCTCTCATCAATAATAAACTTATCCATCCACTCACCAATAAGCCCGTCAAGTTCACGATTTTTAAAATAACGAAAATACCTAGCAACTTTTATAATCTCAAAAATTTGCTCAAAATTTAATACACCTCTTTTTTTAAGATGCCCTTTTATCTGAGAAAATTCTGCTATTTTTGGTGGAGCATTAAACTCTATTTTATCAAGTGCTTTTATATATCTGAAATGTAGCTCTTGATCGCCCTCAATGTAAAGAGAACTCTCACGAGAAAAAAATTGTTTAAAAGTATTTATATGTTCTACTAAATCTAATTGTTTTATAAGAATTTCAAGTTTGTGAGCTTTGTCATTTTTCATTATATAAGTGAGCCTATTTTTTAGGCGAATTTTACCATAAATTGAGTATTATATTTTTCAAAAGGATTTCTATGAAAAGATTATTAGCACTTATTTTACTTCTTGTGTTATTTCAAGGGTGTAGTGGGAAAAAACAAGCTTATCATAGTATATTTAAAACAAAAGATTCTAACAATGTTGAGAACAACTACCAACAAAGTGTTAAACTGATACTAGAGTACAAAGAGAAACTTAACAAAAGAAACCCTAGAGCTTACAATAAAGAACTATCTACTACAATTACAGACCATTTAAAACACTCTGAAGATATACTTTATCTTTATACAAAAAAAACAAAATTCACAACTTATAGTGAGTATTTAAACTTCGCTTTTAACACAGATATAGATGTTAAAAATAGAAATGACTACCTTATACTAGGTTTGTATACACTAATACACTCAGCTTACTCCATAAACAAAAATCACAAATTTACAGCACTTGAGTACAATAGAGAGGAGATACAAAAAGCCTATAAGAATCTAAGAATCTTACAATGGAAAATTAAATATGCAAAAGATAAAAATGGTAATTATCTATTTTTAACTTGGCAAAATAATTGGCAGATAGAGTTACTAAACAGATACAATAAAACAAAAATAATTGATTATGCCTCTATAAAAGATTTAAAATATATAAAAAATGGTACTGAATCTTTATTTGACAATTCAAATAGCTCTTATGAACTAATCATAGATAAAATTCTATTTTATTTAGAAGATTCTGTAAGTAAAACAGATATGAACGCTGGTGAAGTTTTTGTAGATGTTATCAAAGTAACAACTATGTTTATATAAAAAAGGGTTTATAAATATGCAAACAGATTACATAGACGAGATAGAACCAACACCAATACTAAAATCACAAAAATGTAAACTATTTTCGTTTATGATTTATATTTTTCTACAATTTACTACATTTATAGTGAGCTTAATTTCTTTGTTTATATATGATTATTTTATAGCAATTCTTACTCTTGTTCTAAGTTTTATAGTTATGGGGATTATCCGTTCAAAGATAAGAAATAGTGTAATTCCATCATTACAAAGAGAATACCAATACAGCGATAAAGAGATAGCTGATTGGTATACAGATAGAGAGTTGTGTTTCTAACTAGATTCTTTTCTAGATTCTTTTATCGCACTATATGCTTCATTCAAATTTTGTGTTTTTTCCTCTGCGAGTTTTAACATCTCAGGGGAAAGATTCTGACTTGCAAGAGAATCATAATGATACTCTTTTATCAACCTTCTATAATTTTTCTTAACCACAGCCATCTCATCTGTTTTACTAGATTCTAAGATTTCATAATATTTATCTATATCTACTTGAGAATTTGTGTATGTACTGTTATAAGAATATCTTCTATACTGTTCAGATTTACTAAAACCTTTCCCTTTTATAATAGTCAAACCTATTATTAAAAAAAATGTAAACGGAAAAAAGAGGATTCTTGGAGCAAATATCAAAAGTAATATACCAATAATAATACTTCCAAAACAGAACCCTAACCACAACACTTCAAGAAAAATACCTAAAGCAATTACTACTAATCCAAATATTTTTTTCATTCTTCTAAATAACCCTTTGTTTTAATTGTGTAATAATACTATAAAAAACTATCTATAACTATAATTTTATTTAGTAGCATCAAAAAATAGGATATAAAAGAGTTTTTAAATTTTTATTTAACAAATATTAATATTTAATATTATAAAATGGGTCTACTAGGATATAAAATATGAATTTTTTACTTTTTAATATAGTCTTATTTGCTATATCATCTGTTTTAGACTATATTGCTATACACATTTTTGGTTTGGTTGAGTGGTCTGATAGTTACATTTACTATCTTATTATAATAAATATACCTATTTCAAGTTTTGCAACATATAAATTGATACCAAAAATAAAAGAATATTTAAGTCTTTAGTTTTTCTAAAAAGTGAAGATTAAAAAAACTCTGAATATCTATTGCTTACTAAACATAATTGGATTTATAAACTCTTTATCTTGCCATAAAACTGTTGGTCTCTTTCATACATCTTTTCACTTTATTATTCTATTCATAGTTTCTCCATAAAAAAATGCTATTATTCTGACAATTATAAAATAATACTAATTTAAGGATTTTTTTAATGTTTAAAATAAGCAGTTTCTTTCTATTTATGAGTATTTTTCTTTTCGCTAATGAGGCAAAAGAGAAAGTTTTTCTTCAACTTGAGCCACATTCAAATAAATTTATTTTTTCAAAAGAAGAGAGATTATATTTAGAGAGTAAAAAACAGATAACGGCTTGTATTGATCCAAATTGGATGCCCTTTGAATCTTTTAGGGGAAATGAACATATTGGTCTTAGTTCAGATTATTTGAAACTCTTTGAAAAAAATTTAGGTATATCCATAGATGTTATAAAAACAGATACTTGGAGTCAAACTTTAGAGTTCGCAAAAAAAAGAGTATGTGATATTATCCCTTTAATTTCAAAGAATAAAGATAGAGAAAAATACTTAAATTTTACATCACCACTGATAAAAACACCCATTGTTATTGCTACAAAGTTAAATAAAATTTTTGTAATTGATTTTAAATCGATTAGTGATAAAAAAATTGGAATTCCAAAAGATTATGCTATTGCTAAAAGATTGAAGCAAAAATATCCATATCTTAATATTATAGATGTTGTAACAATTAAAGAGGGTATGGAAAAGGTAAAAAAAGGTGAGCTTTATGGAGTTATTGGCTCTTTGGCTGTTGTTGGATATATGCTACAAAGAGAGTATCTAGGGGAATTGAAAATTAATGGTAAGTTTGAGGAAACCCTTGAGCTATCTATGGGGATAAGAGATGATGAAAAGATTTTAGCTGATATTTTTCAAAAACTTATTAATAATATTAGCCAAAACCAGTATAACAATATTTTTGATAGATGGGTATCTACCCCAATTCAAGATAAAACTGATTACATAATGCTTTTTAAAATAATAACTTTTTTGATATTTATATTGATTGCTATGTTATTTTTTACTCTCAAACAAAATAAATTAAAAAGAAAAATTGATTATCAAAATATTTTTTTAGAAAAGAGAGTAGAGAGGGCTACAACTGAAATCAGTAAACAAAATATTGATTTAACAGAATCGGTGAATAATTTTCAAGATATTTTTGATGGAACGATGGAGATGATAGTTTTTTATGATACAAATAGAAAAATAACAAATGTAAATATATCTTGTATTAAGCTTCTTGGTTATCAATACAAATCAGAGATAATAGGGAAAGATATTATGAGTTTCTTACCAAAAGATGAATATGGGTTAGCAAAGGAAAAAATGGCTCAAGAGTTTGCTGAACCTTATGAGTTAAAACTTTTGAAAAAAGATGATTCTGAAATATATACATTAACAAGTGCTAAATATATTACATACTCTGGCATAAAAATGAGGATGTTAAGCATTGTTGACATTACAGAGTTGAAACAAAAAGAGAAACAACTTTTACAACAATCAAAATTAGCACAGATGGGGGATATGGTGAGTATGATAGCCCATCAATGGCGACAACCACTCAATGCGATTAGTGCATCGAGCATAAATTTATCACTTTTATCAAGTATGCAGATGCTAGAGGATGCTAAAGTACAAGAGGATAGTGAGTTTATACAAAACCAATGTCAAAAGATGTCTGAAACAATCAATACATTTATGAATTTTGTGAAACCATCTAAGGATTCTAAGGAGTTTGTTTTGCTTCACAGTATTGAAGCTATTTTATCTTTGATGGGAACACAATTAGCGAATCATAATATTGATGTGATTTTAGAATCAAAAGAGAAAAATCTCTCAATAGTGGGTTATGAAGATTTACTAGAACAGGTGATTATAAATATATTGTCAAATGCAAAAGATGCGTTTGAGGAGTTGAAAAAAGAGGATAAATTTATAAAAATTACAATAGATTTTATAGATAAAATACCTATGATTATAATTGAGGATAATGCAGGTGGGATACCTCCAGAGATAGCTGAAAAGATATTTAACCCATACTTTACAACAAAAGAGCAAGGTAAAGGTACAGGTTTAGGTTTATATATGAGTAAAGATATTATGAAAAAAAGTTTTGGTGGGGATTTACAATATAGTGCTACTGATGATGGTAGTTGTTTTAAAATTATTTGTAAATAACTAACAAGCACCTCTTAACCTAAAACAAGATATTATTCTACAAATAAACCCCAAAAATAGGGAAGATAATAAATATGGCACTAATAGACTTACAAAATATATCCAAACATTATTCGGCACAAAAGATACTTACAGAGGTTAACTTTCATGTAGATGAGGGTGAGAGAATCGTTGTAATTGGTAAAAATGGTAGTGGGAAATCTACTCTAATGAAAATTGTCAACGGTACATTAGATACTGATGGTGGAAGAAGAATCACTAAAAATAATTTAGAGATTAAAATGCTTGACCAACGACCAAACTTTAAAGAGGGTCATACTGTTCGTGAAGCAGTTGAGGATGGTCTAAGAGAGTTAAACGATGCAAAAGAGAGATATAATGAACTCTCTAATCTATTAGCAGAAGATTTTGATAATAAAAAATTTATAGATGAACATGAAAAACTTTCTCGCTATATTGAGCATCATAATGCTTGGAATCTTGATGATAAAATAGAAAGAATCATCCAACATTTTGACCTCAAACAGTATGAGAATAAACCAATTGATTTATTGAGTGGAGGGGAACAAAGAAGAGTTGCCCTTGCCTCTTTACTACTTCAAAAACCAGATATTTTACTTCTTGATGAGCCTACCAACCACCTTGATGTTTATATGGTTGAATTTTTAGAAGAGTTGATTCTACGAGAGAAATTTACTCTTGTTTTTATCTCTCACGATAGATATTTTATAGATAGAATCGCTACTAAATCTATTGAAGTTGAGGATTGTGCTTTGAGAGAATATAGTGGTGGTTACTCCAACTATCTCACTCAAAAAGCTGAATGGATTCGTACACTTCAAAAACAACATGACAACCTTTTAGGTGTTCTCAAAAAAGAGAATGAGTGGTTTGCGAGGGGTGTAAGAGCAAGGCTAAAAAGAAATGAGGGTCGTAAAGAGAGACTTATGAATCTTAGAGAAGATGCAAAAACAAACCCTGCAAAGATTCGTAAAATGTCGGTTGAACTCCAAAGAGAAGCAAAACATTTTAACCGTGACAAAAGTATAAATAAACAAAAAATGCTTTTTGAAGTGGAAGATTTATCTCTTACCCTTGGAAACAAAGAGTTATTAAAA
>JAMOPL010000037.1 GCA_027064515.1 Sulfurimonas sp.
CCAATAAATGCACTAAACATTATCTCAACAAATGTCAATAAACCACCTAAATATGATGAAATATTAACAGAAATAATTACCTCTAAAAAAAGATAAAGTACAAAATATCTCATTCTATATTAATTCCATCATTTTAGAATAAATATCATCAACACTTACAGAAATTTTCTCTTTTGTTTTTCTATCAAAAATTTGTACATTTCCATTAGCAAGTTCTTTTCCAATAATAACAGTATATGGAAAACCAATAAGTTCAGCATCTTTCATCTTAAAACCAAATCTCTCTTTTCTATCATCTAAAATCACTTCTACATTAGAATCTTGAAGCTTTGAATATAACTCTTCAGCTAACTCAACTTGAGCCTCTTTTTTAATATCTGAAATCATAATATTTACCATATATGGAGCTGTTGATTTTGTCCAGATACAGCCACTTTCGTCATGATTTTGCTCTATTACAGATGCAACTAAACGACTTATACCGATACCAAATGTTGCCATCTCATAAGCTTTAGGCTTACCGTTTTCATCATTAAATTTTGCATCAAGAGCCGATGAATATGTGTCACCAAGTTGGAAAATATGTCCAACCTCTATCCCTTTTTTAAAGCTTAATTCTCCACCACAAGAACATTTTTCATCTATTTTCTTCGTTTGTAACTCTTCATAAGATTTTTCATTTAAAGCATCTATCTCTTCATCAGTTTCAAATATAGTTTCAATGTTTGCTCCATATTCACAACTGTCACATACAACAATAGTATCTTCACCACTATCTGCTAAAACATGAAACTCTTTACTTCCATCTCCACCAATAGCACCAGAATCTGCTTGAACAACTCTAAAATCAAGACCTAATCTAGTAAAAATCTTTTTGTATGTAGATTCCATCATATCAAATTCTCTAACCATATCCTCTTTTGAAGCATGAAAAGAATAAGCATCTTTCATCAAAAATTCACGACCTCTTAAAAGACCATATCTAGGTCTTGCTTCATCACGAAACTTAGTATTGATTTGGTATAAATTTAAAGGTAAATCTTTATAAGAAGTTGCTCTATTTTTCACAAGTTCAACCATCGCTTCTTCATTTGTAGGGCTTAATACAAACTCATTTTGATGTCTATCTTTGATTCTTAGCATCTCTTTGCCCATAGTATCAGCACGACCACTTCTATCCCATAAACTAAGTGGTGTTATAAAACTAAGTTGTACTTCATTACAACCAGCTTTATCTAACTCCTCTTTTACGATTCTTCTAATCTTCTCTAGTACAATTTTTCCTAATGGCATAAAATTATAAAGTCCAGCACCCTGTTGATTTATAAAACCACCTCTTACTAAAAACTGATGTGATGGTAATGTCGCATCTGATGGAATCTCTTTAGTTGTTGGTATAAATGATCTACTTCTTCTCATAAATTTCCTTTTTATCTTCTAGCTCTTTTGATATATAATTCATCATAGTATTTGTTATATCAGTTCTACTTTTCTCATCAGAATTTCTCATTTGAGAAACCATATCGTGCAAAAATCTTTTTAATGCTTGTTCACACATTTTTTGTGCTTCATTCTCATACTCTTTAGGTATAAACCCTTTTGAAACTACCCTTTTTGTTTCTTCCTCTGCAGATTTATAAGCCCTCATATAAATCTCTTTTATCATAGGTTCTACATCTAAAGTATTTAACCATTCAAAAAACTCAACAACACCTCTGCCTAAAATCCCATGAGCCATTCTAGCCCCATCTTCTCTAAGGGTAAGGTTCTCATCAATTATAAGCTTTAAATCATCTATAACAAAAAGGTTGATTCTTTCCCCAATAGTATAATTTATATCTCTAGGAAGTGCTAAATCAAACCAATATCTATCAAAATCACACGGTTTTATTATTGCATCTGTAATTATAGGCTCTGGTGATGAAGTTGCTGTATAGAGAATCTCAAAGCTATTTATTACATTAGCTAACTCTTTATAATCAATCACTTTTGCTTTACATTCTTTCGCTAGTTTATCTGCTTTATGTCTTGTTCTATTTATGATGTAAACATCAGCACCATTTGAAACTAAATGTTTGGCAGTGATTTCTGACATCTCACCAACACCAATTATTAAAGCTTTTTTACCATTAATGTCATCTACTAGTGATTTTAGTTTTGAAACTGCCACACTTGCCATAGATACTGGTTTAGAAGATATATCGGTTGCATTTCTAATTTTTGCTGCACATTTAAAAGCACTTTTTATCGCACGAGCTAATTTTTTATCACAATACTTATTGTCATAAGCAAATCTAAAAGCATCCTTTAGTTGACCTGCAATCTGTGTTTCACCAATAACCATAGAATCTAAAGATGATGCCACACTAAAAATATGATGAATCGCTGTACTATCATCATAAATATCAGCCCTACCCTCAAGCTCTTCAATACTGATTCCAGCACGAATACTGAGTAGTTCAAAGATATGTTGTGTAGCTTTTGCTAAATCACTACAACTTGAAAAAACTTCCATTCTATTACAAGTAGAGATAAGAATTGTTTCACTAATAAACTCTGATGAATTTATTTTTTTTAAACATTCATGCTTATGAGAATCATCAGGATAAGATAATTTTTCTCTTACTGCAAGAGTTGAATTTTTATATGAAAAACTTATATTTAAATAGTACATTAATAACTTCTTTGTATCATTGTTTGTAAAATTGAAACTAAACCTGTATCATCTTTTACTGCTAACATAGCTTCATTTGATAATTTTTGTGCTAGAGAAAAAGATTTTTCAACAGATTTATGTTCAGCCATTTTTTCTTTAATCCAAGTTATTTCTAAAGTATCTAATTTTTTTGTATGTAAATTTTTAAGCTTCTCTTTATCTTCTGTATTCAAGTTTTCATACAAATAGATATATGGTAGAGTACACTTACCCTCCACAAAATCGTTCATAGCAGGTTTACCTAAAGTTTTTTCATCTGCCGTTATATCTAAAATATCATCTATAATTTGAAAAGATAGCCCTAGATTTCGTCCATATATTGCATGTTGCGAAGAATCTTTACCAGCAAGAATTGCACTAGCCTCAGCAGCTGATTCAATAAGTGTAGCCGTTTTAAGATACAACATATCTAAATATTTTTTTTCATCAGAGTTAAAGTTTTCTGCCATTTTAACATCTAGCATCTCACCTTTTGATAAGGCTGTAACTGATGAAGCAACTATTTTTGCTACATCTCTATCAAAATCAATAAGTTCCGTAAAAGCTTTTGAATATAAAATATCTCCAAGCATAACAGCAATCTTACTCCCATCTGTCGCATTCACAGATGGTACACCCCTTCTCAAAGATGCTTCATCAATTACATCATCATGAAGAAGACTCGCAGCATGAATAAGTTCAACTATTGCTGCTAAAAGTGGAGCTTTTTCGTGATTTGGAGCAATTTTTAAAATTAGCTTTGCACGAAGCCTTTTGCCACCAGACAACATCTCAAAAAGACGAGTTACCTCATCATAATCAATCTCTTTAATCAATCTTGCTATTTCGTTTTCAACTCTTTGCATCATCTCTCTTCATTAGCTATTTTTTAAATATTTTAATTCTATTTGCTCTTTTTTATCTGAAATCATCAAATCAAATAAAGCTTCATTTTTATCATAATTGAACTCTTTAAACATAACCAATATATATGGAACTGTATAATTATCAGCTCCCCTTGTTTTCAGTTCTTGTCTAAAACTCTGATTTTTATGTCTTGTGTATAGAACATTTTGTGCCACTACCCTGTCGTATGAACGAAGGATAACTAAGCCTTTATTGACATAAAGAGTCCATCTAAATTTAAAAAGTTTTTCAACTTCGCCATATTTTACAAGAATTTTCTTTTGTTCATCCTTTTTAAGAGTTATCCTCTTGATTTCAGATGAAAAAAGAGTACCAAAAGATAATGATACAATAATAAAAACTTGTAATATGGCTTTCAATTATTCACTTTTTGAAACAATTTCACCCATTAGTTCAATACTTAAACTTTTCATTTTAGTCTCAACTATATCACGATTTTCTACAATAAACATATCAACTTTATCACCATAATCTTCCCCAAGCTGTTCTTCAAGAAGCATCTCTAAAGTTGCTCTTCTTCTAATGAAATTTTCTAAGTCAAATCTAACAACATCATTATTAGCATTAAAAATTATATCCATTAGCTTACTAACTGGTGATCCTAAAAACACATCATCTTCATCTTCAAATAGTGCACTATATTTTGACATTTTATATCCTAATTTATTATTTTTCGCGATTATATCATTTAATTGTAAAAATTTATTTTTACAGAGATATTTGTGTTCCTACACCTTCAGAAGTTAATATCTCTAACAACATAGAGTGTTCCACTCTTCCATCTATGATATGAGCTTTTTCAACTCCACCCTCAATAGCTTCTAAACAAGCATCGACCTTTGGTACCATTCCACCATGTATAGTCCCATCTGCCTTTAGTGTATCAACATCTTTTTTACTTAATGTTCTAAGTAGCTCTTTATCATTATTTAAAACACCTGCAGTATCAGTTAAAAAAATTATCTTTTTTGCTCCAATAGCTTTTGCTACATATGAAGCACATAAATCTGCATTTATATTAAATCCTGGGTGACCAAGCTCTTCACCAGCAGCAATAGGTGCAATAACAGGAATGAATTTTTCAGCTATAAGATTCTTTATAACTTCTGGTTTTACATTAGTTATATTTCCAGTAAGTCCCCATTTTGCAAAATCTTTTGCTTTTGCTGTTATAAAATGAGCATCTTTTCCACTAACACCTATCGCCTTAGCACCATATGAATTAAGAAGTGAAACTATCTCTTTATTTATCTCTCCACTTAGAATCATCTCAGCAATTCTCATAACCTCTTTAGTTGTTACTCTTTGTCCATCAATAAACTTTGTATCTATATTAAGAGCGTCTAGCATCTCTGTTATTTTATGTCCACCACCGTGAACAACAACAGGTCTCATTCCAATCAGATACATTAGTAAAATATCTTCAGCAAATTTTTCTTTTAGTTGTGGTGATGTCTGAGCCGAACCACCATACTTTATTACAACTATCTCTTTATTATATGTTTTTATAAATGGTATAGCATCTAATAATGTTTTTACCGTTTCAATTTTTTTTTGCAATATAATTTCCTATAATTTTAAATATTTTTTCATCAACTTCTAAATCTAAATCTAACAAAGATAATGGTAGTCCAAAAGATTCTATTTTAACAAAATCTTTATATGTAACTAAAAGAGAATCAGAGCCATCTTTTTTTAGAATATTTTCTAACTCTTGCTTAGTAAATGAGTGATGATCCTCAAAATAGTTCTTACTAACTACACTTGGTAAAAATTGATTTAACCTTTGAGGTCTTGCAATGGCAGTTACTAGCGACATTTTATCACTTTTACTTTTAAGAGTTACTACTCTTTTAAAATCTTTACCATCTACTAATATTTCAGCTTTTTTTCCATTCCACAATTTTTCTCTAAAAGAACCAGCAGGTAAACATCTATTATTTTTAGTTTTAACATCAATTAAAAAGTCTAGTTTATCTATATGATGTTTAGAGTATCCATCATCTAAAAATATTAATTTTGCACCAAGTTCTTTTGCTTTTTTTATCCCGACTACTCTATCTTCACTTACTATTACTATTGAGTTAGGTAATTTATGTGCATATATCATAGCTTCATCACCACTAGTTGCTACATCACAAAAAATCTCACTAGCATCTCTAACTACATATAGCCCTTTAGAATCTCGTCCATATCCACGCAATACTATTGCAGAATCTTTATAATTTCTAGCTAACGCAGTTGTTAATGGTGTTTTTCCACTACCACCCACATTTAAATTACCAATACTAACTATATCTACACCAAAATTTTTCACTTTAGTAGTTTTAAATTTTATATAACTAGCAAAACAATATAACCAACTTAATGGCAATAGTAAAATAGATATTAATTTTTGAAAACTATTGGGTGTATAAAAATAATTCTCTATCCAAAAAACTAAACTCTTTTTCAACTATTTAGATTCTTGTCTTATCTATTTTTTTAATACTATCTGTTACAAATTCAACATCTGCATCACTCATATCACCATATATTGGTAATGATAAGACTTGCTGATAACTTCTTAGTGCCACTGGAAAATCATTTACACGAAGATCATATTTTGTTTTATAGTATGACTGAAGATGAAGAGGTATATAATGCAGACCTGATTCTATACCTTTTTTCTTCAGTTCCACTGCAAAAGAATCACGATTCTTATCAATTTTTATGATGTATAGTGAAAATATATCATCCTCATCTACATTTTGAGGTGAAGTAACATGTAAAAGATTTTCAAATGCTTTCGTATATATTTTAGCTATCTCTTTTTGTCTAGTGATATTTTTATCTTGATGTTTAACCTGAGCTCTTATATATGCACCATTTAGTTCAGACAATGAATAATCATAACCTATATCTACTACATCATAGATGTACTCTAAATTATCCTTATTACAAGAGATAGCATGTTTTCCAATCATTTTGGCTCTTTTCATAATTTCTTCATTGTCTGTAACTAACATACCACCATTACATACATTTTTCTTTAGATGTGGTGAAAAATCAAAACATACTATGTCTGCACCAGTTGAGCCTATTTTTTTCTCTTTATATATAGCACCTAGTGCTGTACTAGCCTCTTCAACAATTTTTACACCATAAATATTTGCCATTGAGTATAATCTATCTAAATCTACACATTTTCCAGCAACATGAGATACTATAACAGCTTTTAATTTTTTAGATTTATTTTTTTCTAAATAGTTCTCTAAAAGATTTAAGTCAATATTATAACTATCTATATCTATATCTATAAAAATAGGTTCTGCATCAAAATGGCGAACAACCTCAGGAACATTAGCAAAAGAGTTTACGCTACATACAACTTTATCCCCTCTTTTTAAATCTAAAGCTAACATTGCTAAATGTAAAGCAGATGTTCCATGTGAAGTTGCTAGTGCATATTTGGCACCAACATAATCAGCTACTTCATATTCAAGCTTCTTAACTTGCTCAATATCATCACCATCTAACACATCACTAACATTTGAGTGTTCATCAACTGTACTTATATATTTACTAAATGGAACTTTCATTACTACTCCTCCTTATAATGTTATATCTCTAGGGTAATTAAAATCATGATTTATTGTTCTCGATGTTAATTTTGCGATTATTGGCATTTTTCTTTTAAAATGATTTCTAAATATTCTACTTATTATCATATCAAGCATAACCTCATCCACCCCTTTTTTTACTATCTCTTCTTTAGATAGCCTTTCTTCAACATAGAATCTCATAGCCTCATCCAACTGAGAATAAGTGTAACCTAAATCATCTTCATCACTCTGACCATCCCATAAATCTGCTGATGGTGGTTTTTTAATAATAGATTTTGAAACACCTAAATATTCAGCTAACTCAAACACTTCACTTTTGTACAAATCCCCAATAGGATTAATAGCACTTGCTAAATCACCATATAAAGTTCCATAACCAAGCATTAATTCACTTTTATTACTTGTTCCTAAAACTAATGCATTCTCTTGTGCAGAGATATCAAAAAGTGTAGACATTCTCATTCGAGAAGAAAAATTTCCTTTTCTTAAGTTATCCATATTTGGATTCAACTCTTCATAAGCTTTAAGCATAGGTTCTATTGAGGCAGTGATATTTTTAATATTGAACTCTTTACATAACTCATCTGCATCATCAAGTGAACTTTGAGATGAATAATGAGATGGCATTTTTACACATAATAGATTATCTTTATAAACATTTTGTGCTAATACAGCTACAACAGCAGAATCTAGTCCACCACTCAAACCAATAACTACTTTTTTTATACCAGTTTTACGAACCTCATCATCCAAAAACCGTTCTAAATAATCTGTAATTTGTGAATACTTACTCATTTTATCTATTGACCTTTAAAAAACTTTAACTTTTTATATTATATCTAAGCTAGCTTACAAGAATGCAAATACCAAATCTGGAAATAATATAACTAAACCTAATGCTACAAGCTGTAAAAATATAAAAGGGATAATCCCTTTATAAATATCCATAGTTTTTATAGTATCTCCTGCTGCACCTTTTAAGAAAAAAAGTGATAATCCAAAAGGTGGGGTTAGAAATGATGCTTGTAGATTTAGGGCAATTAAAACGGCAAACCAAATAGGGTCGATTCCAAAGGCATCCATAACAGGGATAAGAATCGGAACTATAATAAAAGAGATTTCGATAAAGTCTATAAAGAATCCAAGTATAAAAATACTTAACATTGCTATGGCGATAAATACCCAAACATCGCCAATATCTTCACTAAAAAATTCTAAAATCAAATCACTTCCACCCAGTTCATTAAAAACAAGAGAAAAAGCAGTTGCCCCTATGAGAATCATAAAAATCATCCCACTTAGTTTTACTGTCTCTAAAGTGGAGTATTTAATCATCTCAAAATTAAGCGATTTATTTAAAACTGAAAGTAAAATAGCACCAACAACTCCAAATGCAGCCGATTCAGTTGGTGAAGCAATTCCAGCGAAAATACTCCCTAAAACTGAAACCATTAAAAGCATAGGGGGAACTATCGAGATAATAATCTCTTTTGTACTTACACTTTTTATATCTTTTGGAATTGGAGCTACTGATGGTTTAAAATATGAGTAAATCAAAATATAAGCGATATAAAGCCCAACCAATAAAAGCCCTGGTAAAACAGCACCCATAAAAAGTTCACCAACACTTACACTCATAACATCACCAAGTATAATTAAAATGATAGATGGAGGGATAATCTGCCCTAGTGTTCCACTCGCTGCAACAGTCCCAGAAGCTAATCCTTTATCATAACCAGCTTTTAACATCAAAGGGAGTGCAATAACACTCATCATCACAACAGAAGCTGACACGATTCCCGTTGAAGCTGCAAGCATCGCCCCAACTACAACAACACTCACAGCCAAACCACCACGAATATCACGAAACAATGCACTCATTGAGACAAGAAGTCTCTCTGCCATTTTTGATTTTTCTAGCACTAATCCCATAGCGATGAATAAAGGAACTGCCATAAGTGTTGTGTTTGACATGATTCCATATATTCTAAAAGGTAAAACAGAAAATACATCAACCCCTATATCAGGAACTAAAAAAGCAAAAACAATAGAAACTGTTCCAAAAACAAAAGCAACAGGAATCCCAATTAAAAGAAGTATTAACACTATCACAAACATAGATAAAGCTATCATAGTGACCTCCATACATTGAAATTTATTATAGAATCTTTAATAGCTACAAGTGCTAAAAAAATAAAAGATAAAGGTAAAAGTACCTTTACAAGATAACGATATTCCAATCCACCAGGATTTGATGACATCTCTTTTTGTATGAAACTTTGTGACACAAAATCAATACCCAAATAGATGATTAGAAATGAAAAAGGCAATATGAAAAATAAAGAAGATATTAGATTTACTAAAGCTTTATTTTTATCTGAATAAGAAGCATAAAATATATCAACCCGAACATGAGCATTCTCTTTTAATGTGTAGGCAATACCGAATAAAATAATAATGTCAAAAAGATGCCATTCCAACTCTTGAAGAGCGATAGAACCAGTTGAAAAAAGGTATCTAGCACTTGCATCATAAACTACTAGAAGAACTAAAACAACTAAGATAAAAGCTGTAAAATAGCCTAAATATTTTATGGTTTTGTCTATTATTTTCATATTTAATTATTATATAAAATTAGGAGCATCATTAGCAAATAAAATAATATCCCCTGATGAAGTTTGTTTACCGAGTACATCAGTTAAAACAGATTTATCAGCTAACATTATTTTAGTTTTCACTTTAAGATTCTTATCAAATAATTCAGCATTTAAAGATCCTGTTACTATCACTATATCAAACACTTTATTTATAGAATCTATAAGTTTTAGATTTAACTCATCACTACTCTCTACAAGACCAGGAGTTACTATAACTTTTCTTCCCTCATGCAATGAACAAAGTCTTATACCCTCTAGCATCCCATCTATATTTCCATTATACCCATCATCTAGTATGATTTTTCCACCAGCTTTTATCACTTGAAGTCTATGTTCTACTGGTTCTAATTTTGCTACTGCTTGAATGATTTCATTATTACTCATACCAAACTGTTTTGCTATTTTTACTGCTACTGCGATATTCATCGTTTGAAATTCACCTAAAATATCAGTATGAAATTTTATAACCTCATCATCAATTTTCAATTCAAAATCAATTCCATCAAGAGTAGCATTTGAGTTTAGAATCTCATCTCCAAAAAAAGTAACTTTTTCATGTGGTTCATCTGTTACAGATGTATGAATATAAGCTTTTTCCAATCTTGGCGATTGCATAATCTCTAGTTTTGTAGCTATGATATTTTTTAAAGATTTAAAATACTCTATATGAGCCTCACCAACTTTTCCAACTACAACAGTTTGTGGTTCTACAAACCATGTAATATCGGAAATATCACCACTCTCTCTAGCCCCTGCTTCACAAACATATATCTCTGTATCCTTTGGAAGAGAGTTATTTATGTCGCCAGTGATTCCAGCTAATGTATTCACACTTCTTGGAGTTGCATATACATTATATTTTTTACTTAAAATCTGTGCTACAAAGTTTTTAATACTTGTTTTTCCATAACTACCAGTGATTGCTATGATTTGTAAATCTTTCATCTCTCTAAGTTTCTTTTTTGCCTCTTTCATATAAATTGTAAAAAGAAATTTTTCTATCATAAAACTACCTATGTAAGCAAGTGCTAAAGGCATAAATACACCATAAGTTCCACAGGCATCTTTTAAGGTACAAAGAACATTTTGAAATATAACTAAGGAGATAACTAGAACTAAAAATCTTTTTACTCTCCATGTTAAAACTAACTTTTTATCTAGCTTTTTATGCCAAACAAATATTGCTGGAAGAATTGCAAAATAGAAAAATATTACAAAAAAATGTCCAGTTGTATAATAAGCAATAAATGGGATAAAAAAGTACATCAAGTGCCATTGAGGTTTATGATGATTTAAAATAACACGAGATAACTTATAATCATACCATTGAAGATTTGTAATCAAATACCAACCCAAGAGAGTTACAAAAAGAGCATTTGTTACAAATAAGACTAAAGTTTCATAATTTTCCATGTTAATGTTCCAATATTTTTAGAAATGTTGATTCTATTTTCATAGAGATATCTTCATTATTTTTCATAAAGAAATAATGATCTCCATCATAAACTTCAAGCTTAGAATCTTCTATAAGTTCATCTATCTTTTGAGCTGAACTTAAAGGGGTAGCCGTATCTTCTTTTCCCCAACATAATAGTGCTTTACCATTATAATTAGAAAAATCATCTGAGAAATCTTCATCTACTACATTTTTAAAAGTTTCATACATCTGCTTATTTAGTGTTTTTGCATCTTCAGCAATAAAAAGAGAACGAAACTTAACAAGTCCAAATATTTTAAGGATTTTAAATATTACTATTTTTGTTTTTACTTTTATTGATTTATTTATATAGATCCCTGCACTAGCAACTAAAACTAGTACCTTAGGGTTTAATAAAAGTGCAACCTTACCACCAAATGAATGTCCTATGATAATATCTTTTGATGCATTTAACTCAATCATCAAAAGTTCTATAATTCTTGCATAATCTTTTGTAGTAAGAGCAACATTACATGTGCTTTTTCCAAATCCAGGTAAATCAATATAGATATGACGAAAACTACCCATCTGAGTAGAGAAAGAATTTTTCATAAGCTCTTTATTACTACCCCAACCATGTAAAACAATTAAATCTACATTTGCTTGAGCATTTATAATTTCATAACTAATTTCTAGTGTATGATGCTCATATTGTATAGACTTAATAGCCATTATTTACCTTTTGCACTTGAGATAGAGTGAATATAATCATAAGTAGTTTTTACTTTTTTATTATTTGGAAGACTATTAGATAAAGATTCTATCGATTTTTTAAAGTCCTTAAATAGATAATTAGCCATAGAACCAGGAATAGGATTTATCTCATTTAAAAGAACCTCTCCATTAACTACAAAAAAATCACATCTAATTAATGCACCTTCAAAAAGTCCTTTATAAATTTTTTCAAAATTTACTTTTAATTTATCCTCTAACTCTTGTGTTATATCTGCTTTTAAGACCTGTTCACTTCTGGAAAAATCCATATATTTTTTTTCAAAATCTAAAAATTCTTCTTTTTGAGGTTCTTCAACTATTGAATAGTATAACTCATCATCTGCCATATATCCTGCAAGGTTATACTCTTTTACACCCTCTATAAATGGCTCTACCAATAAAGAATTATCATATTCAAATCCAGTATCTAATGCATAATCAAGTTGAGAATCATCTCTAACTATACTTACCCCAATAGAACTACCAAGACGAGCTGGTTTTATAATAAAAGGGTAATCAATAGATGTGTCTTTATGTTCATTTTTATTTAGTATCTCATAATCAACACTTTTTATCCCCTTTGCTTCACATAACCATTTAGTATATCTCTTATCATAAGAAAATACACTTGCATCAGTCCTTGGACCAATATAGTTAATAGAGAAAAAA
The DNA here is from genome assembly GCA_027064515.1 of Sulfurimonas sp. Classification (GTDB taxonomy): domain Bacteria; phylum Campylobacterota; class Campylobacteria; order Campylobacterales; family Sulfurimonadaceae; genus Sulfurimonas. The sequence goes on from JAMOPL010000037.1 coordinate 12,745, forward strand.
TCCAAAAGTGAAGCAATAGTACCATCTTCACCATCTGCACCATGAATAAGATTTAAAACAGTATTATTATGATTCACGCTAGAGAACATACTTTTTTGAATAAATGCACCACTTGATAAACTAAGCTTAGGCATTTTTTTATAGTCACCCTTAGAAAATATAATAGCTTTCATTTTTGATGGTTCAACAAGATAAAAAGTATGATCTTGATCACAAAAGATAAAACTTAAATCAAAACCAGATAATTTTTCTTTTAAAGTTATAGCACTTACTATACTAATTTCATGCTCAAAGCTAGCTCCACCAAATAAAATAGTTAATTTCAAATTTTGCCTTTTATAATAATTTAATTACAGATATTTATATGACATTATATCTCTTAGCGATTATGTTACGTTTAAAAATGATTGTTTTTTTTGAAAGTTTTAAATGAAGTTAAACAAGTGGTGGGTCCTATGTGACTCGAACACATGACCACTCCGTTATGAGCGGAGGGCTCTAACCAACTGAGCTAAAGACCCACTGTTTGTAGGGCGAGATTATATACAGCTTTTCCTTATAGTTTGCTTATTTTATGAAATTTATCTATTGAACTTTTATTTTATATGAGATTGCATAAAGTAAAGGAACATAAATAAGATTTAGAACTGTTGCCCAAGCTATACCAAAACCAAGTGAAACTGCCATAGGTTGTAATATCAAAGCTTGTCCTGATGCAAAAAATATCAATGTTAAAAGTCCTAAAACTGTCGTTAAAGATGTAAGTAATATAGGTCTAAGTCTTGTTTTTGCTCTTTGCATCAACTCTTCTGCGTTTTTTGCCTTTTGAATAAAACTTACCATTATTAAACCATCATTAACAACAACACCTGATAGTCCAACTATTCCGATTAATCCGGGCATTGTCATATTTAATCCCATTAAAATATGTCCTATCAAAACACCTAATATAACTAAAGGGATAATACTTATAATGATAAGTGGTTTTTTAATCGAATCAAATAGCCATACTAAAGTTATAAAAATTAAGAATATTGCTATAATTGAAGATTGTAACATCTCTTTTTGATTTTTAGTATTTTCTTTTTGTTCACCTTTTATATCAACTGTATATCCATCATCTCTTAATTTTTTAAATGTTTGTTTCAACTGAAACATTACATCATTAGAAGTAATTAATTTTTTATCTATTGATGCATAAACACTTCTGATTCTTAAACCATTTTCCTTATTTATTGCTACATACCCTTGTATAATATTAAAATCACAAATATCTTTTAAAGAAACCATATTATTTGTCGATGGAATCTGTAACTCTATATTATTTATAGAATCTATATATTTATTTACTCCACTCTCTATTTTTATTCTAATAAGCCCAGTGTCATTAAACATTTTTCCATACTCACCCTTTAGATAATAAGATCTTAATTCAGCAGACACAATCTCTTCGTTAAAACCTAATCTCTGTCCATATTTGTTTACTCTAAGTTTTAACTCTTTTTCACCAATTTTCACATCATCTGTAATATTATTCACTCCATTTATTTTAGATAATTCTGATGACAAAAATGATATACCTTTTATTATCTCTTTTTCATTCTTACCACTAAGACTTATTTCAATATCATGAGCAACTACACCAGCACCAGGAACTTTAACAACTATCTCTTCATAAAGTTGTTTTCCATTAATTTTCATCTTTCTAAATGGATTGACTAATTTTTCTATATCTTTTGATATTTCAACTGCATCTCTTTTTCGTTTTAAAACAGAAGCATCATATTCTAAAGAAAATATTGGGCTTATATATATATCAAATATATTGGAAGGAGCTCTTTCATATAATTCTACAAATATATGAAAAAAATGTTCTCCAGTTTCTGGTCTATTTTTTGCATCAAGCTTAAAGCCAATAACAGAAGTTATCGATGATATGTCACTCTCATTTAATGATTCTAATAATTTTTTTTCAAGTATAGAAACTTTAGCCTCAGTATCTTTCAACTCATTATTAATATCAACACTTCCTGTTATATATATTTGAGTTGTATCAAAATCTGGAAATAATTGAAATTTTGTTTGCTTTATTAATATAAAAGTAAGTCCTATAATACTCACAATAATAGTGATTAAAGATATCCACCTTTTTTTAAATACTAAATGAAGCACATATAGATGAGTTGCATGTAATTTACTCCAAATCTTTTTTATAAAACTTTCTTTTTTTGATACTTTTAAAAAATCATGCGAATGTAAAGGGAGGAAATAAAATGCTTCAAATAAAGAAGACAGAAGTAGAACTGTTATCATTATTGGTATTATCTTTATAAATGTACCCATCTCTCCTGTTAAAAGAAGCATAGGTAAGAATGCGAATACTGTTGTTAAAGTTGCAGTAAGCACAGCAGGAAACATCTCAGTAGCACCAACAATACAAGCTTCTCGCCGTTCCATTCCCTCTTCTAAATGTCTATATATATTTTCAGCTACAACAATAGCCTCATCAACCAACATCCCTAGTGCTATTAAAGCACCAAGAAGAGACAACATATTCATACTATTACCAATCATTTCAGTAACAATTAAACCTATCATAAAACTCATAGGTATACCTATCGCAACTACCATAGCAATACCACGATTAATAAATACTAACATAGCTACAAATACAAGTATAAGACCAAAAGTAATATTTGAAAAAACTGTATTAAGTCTATTTTTAATCCATATAGATGTATCTGTATATATCTCATATTTTAAATGTGGATACTTTTCCTGGCTTAATTCTAAAATTTTTCTTATATCTTTAACTAAAGCAATAGAGTTACCATCTTTTGATTTTTTAATATCTATGGATATATTTCTAACACCGTTGTAATGGGATAGTTCAGATTCATCACTTAAAGTAAATTCTACATCTGCTATATCACCTATTCGCACTCTATTTTGCCCTACTGATATAATTGTATCTTCTATTTTAGAAACATTTTTTTCACCATTATATGTGGATATATATAGATGGGAACCTTTTTGATTAATAGTACCAATTGGAAAAATTGAACTGATTTTTTGTAAAGAGTTGACAACAAGTGATGGCTGTAATCCAAGAGCAATAAGTTTTTGTTCATTTAATTGAATAACTAACTCATCATCTGCATCACCTCTAATACTTATTTCACTTAAATCTTTAAATTTTGAAAGTTTAGCCTTTAACTCATCTGCTCTTATTAATAATTCTTTTTTATCAACATCACCAGCTAAAGCTATTACAACTAACGGAAAAGCATGTGTTTTAATTTTTGCTATTGGCTCCACCATATCAGCAGGTAAATCTTTTCTTACACTATTAATTATATCTTTTACATCACTCAAAACACTTATATTTTCTGAGCCATTTTTTATATCTGCTTGTATAATAAATGAACCATTTTTAATAGTACTTTTTATAAAATCTAATTCATCTATATTTTGTATATCGTCTTCTATATTTTTTACTACCATTTTATCAAGTATATCTGCAGATGTACCTATATACCCACCTGTAATAAAAACCTTATCCATTGCCATTGGAGGAAAAATCTCTTTAGGAATATTAATATAGGAAAAAATTGAAAGAAATAGTATAAATGTTAATAATATATGGTTAAGAAGTGGTTTATCTATCGAAAACTCTATAAAACGACGAATCATTGTATTTATCCTAAAAAAGTGTATCTAATATTTGATTTTTAAACTTTATACTCTCTACTGAACTTTGAATAAGTCTATTTTCCTCTTTGAGAGTATCAAATTCACCTTTTAACTTTGCTATATCTCTGCTTTTATAATATATTTGTTGCTGAATAAATATTTTTGGAAAAGCAAATAATAAAATTAGTATCATAAATATAATTGTATATATATAAAATGAGACTCCTAATTTTTTATTTGGTGAAATGACTTCATCTATTTCATCTAATAATAATTTTTTATCACTCACTAAACACCCATTTTAAAACATCTAAGTTTTGCACTTCTGCTTCTAACATTATCTTTTAATTCATCATCCTGAGCCATTATAGGTTTTTTAAATATTATTTTTCCAAGTTGATTATTATTAGAACATACGCATCTCATAACTTCTGGAGGACATATACATGATTTACTCCATTTAACAAAAGTCTGTTTAACTATTCTATCCTCTAAAGAGTGAAAAGATATTATTCCTATTTTTGCATTAGGGAATTTTGCATTTTGAATGCTATTTAGAAGAGATTTCAACTCACCTAACTCATCATTTACTTCTATGCGAATAGCTTGCATCAATAATGTAGCAGGATGTATTTTTTTACCTTGTGGCATAAATTGTTTTAAACTATCAGATAATTGTTTTGCTGAATTAAATGGTCTATTATTAACAATTGCTGATGCTATTTTTTTATAATTTCTTAACTCTCCATACTCTAAAATAATATGCTCTAACTCTTTTAAAGAGTATTCATTAACCACCTTATTAGCTGTTAATGAAGATGTAATATCCATTCTCATATCTAAATTATCACTATCATAAGAAAAACCTCTATCCTTTTGATCAAGTTGCAATGAAGAGACACCTATATCAGCTAATATACCTTTTACATTTTCTATATTTACTTCTTTCAATATATCTTTTATAACAGCTGAAAAACGACCCTTTCTTATAATAACTCTATCTCCATATGGAGCTAATCTTTCTTGTGAAAAATCAATAGCAGTTTGATCTTGATCAATTGCAATTAACTTAATATTTGGATTAGAATCTAAAATCATTGACGAATGACCTGCATATCCCATTGTACAGTCTATTATTATTCCATCTTCAATATCATTAAATAAATCGATAACTTCACGATATAGTACTGGAATATGTGGTATATTTTGCAAAAGTCAGCCTTTAGTTATAAAATATTTTTTGAATTATACATAATTATTCTAAAATTAATAAGATTATAAAAATAAAAAAGTGAAATAAATTTAAGAAAAGACAGTAAAAGCATATAAAAAAGAGTATAAAAGCAAATTAAAGGTTAAGCTGTAAGTAAAATAAATGATTAAATGTAGATAAATAGATAAATAAGTGAATGATTAAGAACTGATTAACTAGGCAGCGACTTACATTTCCGATCCTGAAAGGATAAGTATTATCAGCGAGGAGAGGCTTAGCTTCTGGGTT
>JAMOPL010000038.1 GCA_027064515.1 Sulfurimonas sp.
TCTATTATGTCATTAATAATGTTAGCCTCCTTCTCATTTTTACCTATACTTAAGATTCCATAATCTTTTACAACTATATAGTTTGGAGTTGGATTCAAACAAATTTCATTCTTTGCATATCTATCAAAATATTTTCTATACTCTATTTTATAATTTTGTATCGCTTTTTCTATATTCTCATCTTCTATGATAAGAGGGATTCTTTTAGTTCTGATGATATGTTCTGGAGTTAAAACACCACGAGTTGCGAAAATTTGTAGATTCTCTTGTGAAGCATAAGTAAAAGCAAGGTCTGAACTATTTTCTTTTATAAAAACTTCATAACCTTTCTCTTTTGAGAATATCTTTTGAAGTTCAGTTAAATCAAAAATTGTTTTACTACTTTTCATCAAATCTATTTTTGCATTTTCACTTATAAAATCTTCTGCTAAAGTTACAGCATCTATCATCTTATCATACGATTTTTTCGCATCATCATCAAAAGTAAAGATTCCGTGGTTATGTAAGATAATCCCTTCACATTTTGACCAGTCTAAATCTTGAATCATATTATTGATAGTTTTTGCTAAGATAAATCCAGGCATTACATAAGGAACTATTAAAAAATTTGGGAAAACTTTTTTGATATTTTCTATACCATTTTCACAGTTTGAGATAGTCACAACGGCATCAGCATGAGTATGATCAACAACTTTGAAAGGGATAATAGCATGAAGAATCGCTTCTACTGATGGGTTTGGTGCAGATTTATCTATCATCGCAGATTTTTGTCCACTTACCATATCAGAATCACTAAGTGTTTTTAACTTAGCCATTTTTAGGAGAATATCCATTTTAACAGGTGCGAATCCCTCAGCTTTTATGGAAACCAAATCCCAACCACTCCCCTTGACAAGAAGAATCTCTTCACCATCAATAGTAGTTTTTACAGATGTATTTCCACCACCATGTAAAACTAACTCATCACTTCTACCTAAAAGATTAGATGTATAAACTCTTAAATCCAAATCAGTTTTAAATTTTTTTGCCTCTTCATCGCACCATAAGTTTTTCATCTATATCCCCTAACTATTGTAGATTTTTTCAATAAGGATATTATAGCTAGTTAGGTCTCAAATAATAAACTATTTAGATTATTAAATAGATTTTTTTATCAACTATGATACAATGACAATATATTGACAAAAAGGTACATTATGCAAGCAGTTCTTTATTCTCAGGCTAGAAATAATTTAAGGGATATTATAAATAAAGTTTGCGATGACTTTGATCAGTTTATAATTACAACAAAAGAGAAACAGTCTGTGGTATTAATATCCCAAGATGAGTATAACTCTATGAAAGAAACTATATATCTCTTGTCATCAAAAAACAATAGAGACAGACTAACCAGTGCCGTCGAGCAGATAGAAAACTCTAGCTTTATAAAAAAAGATATAAAACTGTGATTCTTGGATTTGCAGATATAGGTTGGGAAGATTATCAGTATTGGCAAAAAAATGATAAACAAATACTAAAAAGAATTAATCTTTTAATCAAAGATATTAAAAGAAATCCTTACGACAAAAATGGCTTAGGTAAGCCTGAAAAACTTAAAGAAAATTTTTCAAGCTATTATTCGAGAAGAATCACATCTGAACATAGATTGGTATATAAAATCCAAGATGATTTAATTATTATTGCACAATCTAGGTTTCATTACTGAACATATCTAACTTAATTTTTTAAAAACATCCAAAGCATCAAGTTTTTCCCAAGGGTAATCACTTTGACCAACTTGTCCTCTTGCTGCTACATCTGCATAAAGAAATGTATCTGAACTCGGTTTGTCTAATCCAAATTTCTTAGTTATCCAGTTTGGAGTTAGAGAGAAGTTTTCACTCACAAATGTTGATAAAGTATCATCATCAACACCTTCACTCATTGTTCCATAAGTATCAACAGAAACTGATGTTGGTTTTGCTACACCTATCGCATAAGAGAGTTGCACAGAACATTTTTTAGCAAGTCCTGCTGCTACTATATGTTTTGCTATCCATCTTCCAGCATAAAGTCCACTTCTATCAACTTTTGTATAATCTTTAGAACTTTGAGCCCCACCACCGATAGGAGCATAACCACCAAAACTATCAACTATAAGTTTTCTACCAGTTAATCCAGAATCATGAAGTGGAGAGTGGCTTACATATCTACCAGTTGGGTTTAAATGTACTATTGTTTTTTTAGGGTCATATAAGTTGGTTGGAAGTCCAGCATCATCGATAAGACCTTGGAGAAGCTCTCTAACCTCTGTAATATCCATATCCTCATTTGATGGAGCAGATACAACAATAGTATGAATCGATTGAGGGTTACAATTTTCAAAATTTTCTTTATTTCCATAATCAAGAGTAACTTGTGTTTTAATATCAACACCTAGCTTATGGTTATGTTTAAGTGCATAATTATAAACTTTATCACTTAGGATTCTTGCATAAGTGATAGCTGCTGGCATAAAATCAGCTGTTTCATTTGAAGCATAACCAAACATAATTCCTTGATCACCTGCACCAGTTTCACCATCTTCTTGATCAACACCTTGATTAATATCTGGAGATTGACGGTTGAGTAAAACTTGAACTTTCACCTCATCTGGAAAAAGACATTGCTCTTTTGTAAAAGCAGATTTTCCATCATAACCGATATTAATAAGAGCATCTTTAACGATTTTTTCATAATCAGAATCACTTAGATTAGCACTTGATGTAACTTCACCACCAATCACTACATGATTACCAGCTACAAAAACTTCACTCGCTACTCTACTTTTAGAATCAGCTATTATTAACGCATCTACTATAGAATCTGCAATTATATCTGCACACTTATCTGGATGTCCAGGGGCTACTACTTCACTTGTAAATAAATACATAAAATTCCTTGAATTATTATCAGACTGCATAATTTTACTTATACATTCTAGTTTGAAAAGTTCACTTTTCGCATATCTTTCTAAAGGCTATTGTCTAACCTAAAACCTCTAACTCATCACTATATTTTTTTTCACAATATGGTTCATAAGATGATTTATAAACGGCATAATGACTTGATGCTTTATGACCATCAAGTGCAGATTCATCTCTCCAACTCTCATAAGCCATAAATTTTCTTTTATTATTTTTATATTGAAAAATCTCATAAAAAATACATCCATCTTCAGCTTTAGAGGGGACTACCATAGCAGATAGAAGCTCTTTCATTTTAGCTTCGCTACCCTCTTTTGCAATAAAAGTTACTCTTTTTGTTATAATCATTACTATCTCTCCAAAATTGTTAAGTGGATTATAGCTAATTTAGATAACTACACTATAATAGTAAAAAGAATATTAGGATTTTTTATTGAATATAAAACTACAAATAGAAGATATTATAGAAAAAAAAGGTTCAGATTTTGAACTATCAAAGCTTTTTAAAACTTATATAAAAAATTATAAAGATTCTTTGCCTGAACTTTTTGAGAGTTCACAAGGGAAGGATTTTTTGGTGAAACATACTAGAAAACTAGATTCTATAATCGACTTAATGTATAAAACTATACTTAGACAATTATTTGGAAATTATCTTCCTATGAGAAATTCGATACCGATAACTATTGTTGCACTTGGTAGTTATGGACGGGAGCAATTATGTGTTCATAGTGATATTGATCTGCTTATAGTTTATGAGAAAATCGAGGGTTACAATAGTGAACTTATTATCGAAAAATTATTCTATCTTGCTTTAGATGCTGGGCTAAAACTTGGACATAGAGTGCATGAGGTAAGTGACCTTTTTAAAGCTAGTAATGAAGATGTTACTATAAAAACTGCTCTAATGGAATCTCGTTTTATCACAGGTTCAAACTTTACATGGCAAACAACTTCTAGCGAATTAAATAAAATTAGACTCTATAAACAAAAAGAGTTTATCTTGGCAAAGATTGAAGAGGCTCAAATAAGAAGAAAAAAACATCCAAACTCTATGCAACCAAACATAAAAGAATCTGTTGGTGGGCTAAGAGACACTCAACTTCTTTATTGGGTAGCAAAAACTATTTATGGAGTAAAAACATTAAGAGAATTATCTAACTCTTTAATATCTGAGAATGAATATAAAGAGTATCGTATAGCTTTAGAACTTCTTTTTCGTGTTAGAAGTGCTTTGCACCTTATAGCAAATAAGCAAGATGATAGACTTCTTTTAGAGTATATTCCTCAAGTAAGTTCTATGCTTGGTTTCAGAAATCAACAAAAATTAGTTACAAAAGTTTTGGCTGCTCAATGGAGAATCAATAACTTTACACAAATCTTTGTTAAGAAAATGATTAGACCTTATCTAGTAGATACTAAATATTTGTCTAAATTTAGAAATCATAGAATAAGAAAAGGGATTTATGAAATTGATGGAAGAGTATTTGCTTCTTATAAATTAAAACCATTGAATATAAACTCTTTATTAGAAATTCTAGTGAAACTTGATGATAAACTTTATCACTTTGATGCTGGATTTTTAAACCAATTTACCTATACAAAAATATCACATCCTTTAAAATCAAAAACTTACTCATTACTCAAAGAGTTATTATCAAAAGAATATGTTTATCCATTTTTAAAACTTTTCTATGATGCTGGAATTTTACATGAACTATTTTCAAGTTTTAGAAAAGTTCTTCATCTTCCTCAATTTGATGGTTACCATACATATCCTGTCGATATACACTCCATTAAATGTGTTGAGGCACTTGAAAATATAAAAGAACCTTTTATACAAAATATTTATGATGAGTTAGATTCTAATGAAAAATTACTTATCAAAATGGTTACACTTTTTCACGATACAGGGAAAGGGAGAAAACAAGACCATAGTGATGTTGGAGCAAAACTTATTGTTCCCTTAGCTAAACACTTAAAATTAAATAATGAGCTTATATCTCGTGCCGTTACACTTATAAAACATCATGTACTTATGAGCAATGTTGCCTTTAGAGAAAATATACATAATGAAAAAACTCTTTATAAATTTATGTCAAATATTAAAGATGCTAAAAATCTAAAACTTCTATATATCCTCACTTATGCAGATATAAATGGTGTTGGGGGAAATACTTTTAACTCATTTAACTCTAAACTTCTTTATGACTTATATGTAAGTGCATTAGAGGTTTCACAAAATAGTGATAGAATCACAGATGCTAGTAAAAGATTGACTATTGAAAAAAGGGTACAGAATCTTGATGAGTTTAAGGAGTTAGCAAAACTTTTACAAAAAAAGATTCTTCATGTTGAATCAAATCTTTTTTTCTTTAAACACACTCCTCAAGATATAGTAAATATCGCGAAGAAAGCGAAAGAAACTCAAGAATATAGTTTTAGTGTAAACTCTGATAAATCCCTTAGTATTGAGATATTTAGAAGAATACCACTTAATATTAGTTATCTATTAGCAACACTTAGTCATTTAAATGTTAGAAGTATGGAGATTTTTACTTTTTTTGATGACTTAAAATATTTTAAAATAGAGTTTTTAAAAAATGAAACTGGTAGTGAATTAGCACTAATTGAGGATATAATCGATAATGCTTTTGATATGTCTCGACAAATTAAACTTAATGATGTTGAGATTAAACGAGATGAGATAAGTATTGACTGTGAACACTCGCTCACTCATGCTGAAATTAGTGTTCATACAAAAAATCAAAAAGGTGTTTTAGCTTATATTATGAATAGTTTTGAACAATTAAATATAAACATCATTACAGCAAAGATACATAGTTCAAAACATAAAGTAAAAGATAGTTTTTTAATGGAAAAACATAATAACATATGTGATAATATGGAAAATATTTATAATTTATTGAGTACGGAGAATATAATATGTGTGGAATAGTTGGATATATAGGTAGTAATAACATAAAAAAGATTCTCATTGATGGACTAAAAGAGTTAGAATATCGTGGTTATGATTCAGCAGGAATCGCCGTATTAAATGATGGTAAATTTGATTCTTATAAAGCAACTGGAAAACTTATAAATCTTGAAGAGAAAACTAAAGATTTTCATACAAAAGGTTTTGCTGTTGGAATCGGGCATACTAGATGGGCAACACATGGAAAGCCAACAGAGTTAAATGCTCATCCACATATTGGTGAATCTTCTTGTGTTGTACATAATGGAATCATTGAAAATTATGTAGCGTTAAAAAAAGAGTTATTAGCAGATGGTGTAACTTTTCTAAGCCAAACAGATACTGAAGTGATTGTCCATCTGTTTGAAAAAAATTTAAAATCTATTAATAATCCCTTTGAAGCATTCAAAAAAACATTAAATCAATTAGAGGGTGCTTATGCTATTCTTCTAGTAACAAAAAGTGAAGATAAAACTATATTTTTTGCAAAACATGGTTCACCAATGTTGATTGGGAAAAATAGTGATAAGGAGATTTTTTTCGCATCTTCTGATACTCCTTTAATTGGTTATGCTGATGAGGTAAGCTATTTTGAAGATGGTGATTATGGATTTGTAAGTTCTGATGAGATTATTATTTTTAACCAAAATAATGAAAAAATAGAACCAATTTTTTCTAAACTTTCACAAAACAAACTCTCGGCTCAAAAAGATGGTTATAGATTCTTTATGGAAAAAGAGATATATGAACAAAGTATTGTTATCTCAGATACTCTACTTGGGCGATTAAAAGATGATGAAATTCTATTTGATGAACTAGATGATTCCTTGTTTGATGGCATTAACGAGATAAAACTTTGTGCTTGTGGAACATCTTACCACTCTGCTCTTACTGCTACTTATCTTTTTGAAAGATATGCAAAAATCAAAACCTCAATTGAGGTAGCAAGTGAATTTAGATATAGAAAACCTATTATGACAAAAGATACTCTGTTTGTAGTAATTTCACAAAGTGGTGAAACAGCAGATACATTAGAGACTCTAAAAATGGCTAAAAAAGCTGGACTTAAAACTTTAGTAATTTGTAATGTTGATAACTCATCAATGGTAAGAGTTGCCGATGCTTGTATATTAACTCGTGCTGGTGTTGAAAAAGGGGTAGCCTCTACAAAAGCATTTGCTACACAAATAACAGTGTTTTGGATGCTAACTCTTTTTATCGCAAAACTTAAAAACTCTATCCCTACTACTGAAATCACTAGACAAATTTCACTAATCAGACAGATTCCAACATCTGTAAAAGTAAGCGATTCTATGCATGAAAGAATTAAAAGATTATCAAAAAGATACCTTCATGGTCATGGTTTTTTCTTTATTGGTAGAGATGTTTTCTTCCCTTTAGCTCTGGAAGGTGCTTTAAAACTCAAAGAGATATCTTATCTCCATGCTGAGGGTTATCCGTCAGGTGAGATGAAACATGGTCCTATCGCCTTAGCTGATCCTGAACTTTTTACAATTGCCCTACTTCCAGAACATCTTCATTATGAAAAAGCAAAAAGTAATGTAGAGGAGTTAAGTGCTAGAGATTCTACTATCTGTGCAATTAGTGCTTTAGAGTTTGATAAAGCTGATGACTTTATCAAAATTAATAGCTGTGAAGATTATATGTTAGAGTTTTTTGAGATGATGGTTGTTGTTCAACTTCTTTCACTTGAAATATCCATAAGATTAGGGAATGATGTTGATATGCCAAGAAATCTCGCCAAAAGTGTTACCGTAGAATAAAACTCTCTCTTTATCTTCACTATTTTCACTTTAGATTTATATATTATCTGATAATATAAATAAAAAATTCTAAAGTGATTCTAATGAAAACAAAAACAAAAATCCTACTTATAGTAACTGTAATGCTCCTGTTATTAGGTTTAGCAACAATAATAAATGTAGCTCTTAACTTTAGAGATTATAGTATAAAAAATGCTATTGAAAAATCTAAAATGACAGCAAATATTGTTGAAAATGGACTTACTGCCCATATGGTTAATGGAATTATGGATAAAAGACAATATTTTCTAGATCAAATCTCAAATAATGATGCTATTCAGTCATTATGGTTAGTTCGTTCTCAAAATGTAATCAAACAATATGGAGATGGATTCAACAATGAAACTCCAAGAGATTCCATTGATGAACAAGTTTTAACAGATGGTACTATGATTAAAAAAATCTTTGAAAATAGTAATGAAACAATATTAAGGGTAACAATTCCATATAAGGCAACAGCAACAGGGGGAGATATAAGTTGTTTGCATTGTCATAATGTAAATAGAGGCGATACTCTAGGTGCTATTAGTATGGAATTTGATATAAGCGATATGAGGATAACTGGTGCTTTTACAATACTTAAAATTCTTGGTATAAATCTAATTTTTATTATTATTGTTCTTTTATTAATCAATAAATACCTCACACCATACACAAAGCTATTTGCTAATCTACAAGAGGGAATAACAAAAGCTTATCGTGGAGATTTTACACATAACTTTTCATCATTAGTTGATGGAGAAGCTAGTCAATTAGTAAACCATATGAATATTCTATTTAAAAAGATGCAAGAAACTTTTGGTGATATAAAATATAATCTATCCGCATTTATTCCCAAAGAAAATCGTGGAGAACATGATCCACTATCTGAAGCAAAATCAATTATTGTTGAACTTTCAGATATTTATAAATTTAAGAAAACTATCGAATTAGATATATCAAAAGATATTGTATATTCTCGAATTATAGATATTCTACATAATAAATATGAGATAAAACATTTTGCACTTTATGAGATAAACTCTCTTAAAACAACTAGAACTCTCATTCATATTACAGATGGAAATAGTATATGTCTTGAAACATCAGATAAAGATTCTAATAATTGCAGAGCATATAGAACAAAAAGTGATGTTATCTCTACTGAATTTCCAGACCTTTGTAAAGGGTGTAATGCTAATGGATTAGAGTATATTTGTATTACACATACTATAAATAAAGATGCTTCTTTAGTTATCTCAATTACTAGTAAATCAAAAGATGAACTAAATAGAATAAGTACACTAATACCAAGTATTAAAAACTATTTAGAAGCTGCTAAACCTGTAATTGAGAGTAGAATTCTTATGGATAAGCTTAGAGATACATCTCTTAGAGATGCAATGACTGGACTATACAATAGAAGATTCTTAGAGGAATTTATAGACAAAGTTATGAGTCAAGCACTAAGAGAAAATGAAACATACTATGTAATGATGCTTGATGTTGATTGGTTTAAAATGGTGAATGATACTTATGGACATGATGTTGGTGACAAAGTTATTGTGGAGATTGGTAAGCTCCTAAGAGAAACTATTCGTGAATCTGATCTTGCTATCCGTTATGGTGGAGAGGAGTTTGTTGTGATGCTTCATAATGCAACCGAAGAGGGAGCTATGAAAGTTGCAAATGATATACATTCATCTTTTGGAGCTCTTTTATTTGATGTTGGAGCTGGAGAAACTCTACAAAAAACATTAAGTATAGGTGTCTCTAGCTTTCCTAGCGATGGAGATACAATATGGAAATGTATTAAGTTTGCTGATACTGCTCTTTATAGTGCTAAAACAACTGGTAGAAATAAAATAGTTAAATATACAACAGAGATGTCAAATGGTGATGATGTTCGTTAAGTAATAAATTTTTATATAAAGATTTTTAAGGAGATAGAGCTAACTAAAGTGAAGGAGTTCACTTTAGTTTATATTGTCGCTATTTTTATTTTTGGAATTACATACTACAAGCAGAAACACCAGGAGGAGTTGTTGGTTGTACTGATGCATTATCAGCACCACCACCAGCATTTACCTCTTCTATCGTTGCCCAAATAGATTCTGCAGCAGCAGCATATCTTTTAGCAGTCTCAGAAGTTGGATTAACAAAAGTGATAGGTTTACCCTCATCTCCACCAGTTCTAATACTTGGCTCAATTGGAATCTCTGCAATAATTTTAGTTCCAAACTCATCTGCCATTGGCTGAGATGTTCCTTTACCAAAAATATCATACTCAACACCAGTATCTGGAGCGATAAATCCACTCATATTTTCAACTATTCCAGCTAAAGGGATATTAAGTTTCTTAAACATATCTAATGAACGACGAGAATCATCTAAAGATACTGCTTGTGGAGTTGTAACAGTTAAACCAGCAGTTACAGGAACAGACTGGGCAAGAGTTAATTGTGCATCACCAGTTCCTGGAGGCATATCGATAACTAATACATCTAACTCTGACCATAGAATATCTCTCAGAAATTGCTCGATTGCTTTCATAATCATAGCACCACGCCACATAAGTGACTGACCATCTTCCATAAGAGAACCCATAGACATAACTTCGATTCCATAAGCTTTAAGTGGTAAAACTTTGTTACCATTTACTTCTGGTCTAACTTTATCTAAACCCATCATACGAGGGATATTTGGGCCATAAATATCTGCATCTAAAAGACCAACTTTTTTGCCTTGAGCAGCTAGAGCGATAGCAATATTTACAGATGTAGTTGATTTACCAACCCCACCCTTACCTGAACTTACCATTAAAAAGTTTTTAACTTGTGGAGCAATGTTCTTTTTCTTAGGAACATCAGCTTTTGGCATAGCAGGAGCTTTAATATTTGGAGCAACATTATCTGCACCAACAGCTTTTAATTCAGTTAAACAATCATCAAAAATTTGTTGAGAAACTTCAGGTGCAGACGAAGTAATCTCCACATCAAAAGTTATATTCTTGCCGTTAATCGCTATGTTTTTTACAAATCCAAAAGTTATAATATCTTTAGTAAAACCGGGATACATAACCTTACTAAGAGCTGATTTTACAATCTCTTCAGTCATTTCATTTCCTTATATTATTTATTTAATTTTCTTATCATATCTAAATAAGACAAATATACTCTTATTTAGATAATTAATTTTTATTTTGAAGCTTCTGCTTCCTCTTTTGCTTTATTCTCAGCAATAATTTTTTCAATCCCCTCTGGATTATCCATAATATTTTGAGTTATTTTATAAGAACAAAATTTTGGTCCACACATAGAACAAAACTCTGCTTCTTTAAATACCTCTTGAGGAAGAGTCTCATCATGGTACTCTCTCGCTCTTTCACCATCAAGTGCTAATTCAAACTGTTTTTCCCAGTTAAAACTATAACGAGCATCACTCATCTCATCATCAATATCTCTAGCACCCTTGCGACCTCTAGCTATATCTGCTGCATGAGCAGCAATTTTATAAGCGATAATCCCCTCACGAACATCATCAGCATTTGGAAGACCTAAATGCTCTTTTGGTGTTACATAACATAACATTGAAGCACCATGCCATCCACCAACAGCTGCACCAATAGCAGAAGAGATATGATCATATCCAGCAGCGATGTCAGTAACTAATGGCCCTAGAATATAAAAAGGAGCTTCATGACAAAGCTCTCTTTGAAGTTTCATATTTCTCTCAACTTGATTCAAAGGAACATGACCTGGACCTTCAATCATAACTTGAACATTTTTTTCCCAAGCTCTTAGTGTTAAATCGCCTAAAACTTTAAGTTCACCTAGCTGTGCATCATCAGAAGCATCAGCCAAACAACCAGGACGAAGAGAATCCCCTAAAGAAAGAGCTACATCATATTTAGCACAAATCTCTAAAATCTCATCATAAGCAGTATAAAAAGGATTCTCTCTATGATAATGCATCATCCAAGCAGCCATTAATGAACCACCACGAGAAACAATCCCCATCTTTCTTTTTGCAATTTTAGGCATTGTTTCCAAAAGAAAACCAGCATGAATTGTAAAATAAGAAACACCCTGCTTTGCTTGACGCTCTAAAACATCCAACATAACTTCAATAGTTAAATCTTCAATATTATTTCCAACATCATGAAGAATCTGATAAATTGGAACTGTACCTATTGGAATCTTAGAAGCACCAATAACAGCTTTTCTAATCTCATCCAAATCACCACCAGTAGATAAATCCATAGCAGTATCAGCTTTATAGTGTTGAGAAACTTGCATCTTCTCAACTTCACCCTGAACATCAGAAGCGATAGCAGATGAACCAATATTTGCATTGATTTTACAAGTTGATGCAATACCTATTGCCATTGGCTCTAGTGTTGTATGGTTTACATTTGCTGGAATAATTAATCTTCCACGAGCAATCTCACTACGAACAAGTTCAGGAGATAAATCCTCTACTTTCGCAACATATTCCATCTCTTCTGTAATAATGCCTTCTCTAGCATAAAACATTTGTGTTCTAACAGAATCATTTTCACGCTTTTTCACCCATGATGTTCTCATAGTTTCTCCTAAAATTTATAATAATATATAATAGATATTGGAAATATAATCAAATAAAGTTAATCTAATATAAAGTTATTAATTTGATTTAATATTCTATCAAAATTATTAGAAGTAACTTATTGAACAAGTTAAAAAAAAGTTTTATTATGTATAATTTCGTAACACTATTGAAATTCTAGGAGTTTAATTGTCAAATACTACACTTATATTACTTGCTGCTGGTAGTTCTAGTAGATTTAAATTAGATGTTAAAAAACAATGGTTGCGTATAAATCATCAACCATTGTGGCAATTTGTAGCACAAAACTTTGAAAAAAGTGAACTTTTCGATGAAATAATCATTGTATCTTCAGCAGAAGATATAGAATTTATGAAAAACTATGCAGATTTTACTTTTATAAATGGTTCTGACAGTAGACAAAAATCATTACAAAATGCTTTATCTCATGTACAAACAGAATATGTATTAGTAAGTGATATTGCTAGAGCCTGTATCTCTAATGATTTTTTACACAAGATTCTATCAAAGAAAAACTTAGCTGATTCAATCGTTCCATACTTAAATGTAACAGATACAATTGTTTATATTAATGAAACAATAGATAGAGAAAAAGTAAAAAGAGTTCAAACACCTCAACTCTCTCGTACTAAAATCCTTATAGATGCACTTAATACTAAAAAAGATTTTACAGATGAGAGTAGTGCTATTGTTGCTAATGGTGGTAGTAGAGAGTTTATTCTTGGCGAAGAGAATGCACATAAAATCACACATATTCAAGATTTAAAACATATAAATTGTTTAAAAACTCCATCAAATGACACTCTTAGTGGAACTGGTTTTGATGTTCATGCATTTGATGATTCAGGTGAGATGTATCTAGGTGGGGTGTTAATTGATGTAGATTATGGTTTTAAAGCACATAGTGATGGTGATGTTGCTATTCATGCTTTAATAGATGCCTTATTAGGTGCGTCAGGGATGGGTGATATAGGTATGATGTTTCCTGATAATGATGATGCTTATAAGGGGATAGATTCCAAGGAGTTATTAAAAAGAGTTGTTACTAAAATATACAATTTTGGTTTTATTATAGTTAATGTTGATTTAACAATAACAGCACAAAAACCAAGAATAGGTAAATACAAACTAGAGATTCGTAGAGTAATTGCAAAAATATTAAATATAGACAGCTCTAGAGTAAATATAAAAGCAACAACAACGGAAAAACTCGGCTTTATAGGCAGAGAAGAGGGTGTTGGAGTTATTGCAAATGCAAATTTAAAATATTTTGATTGGACAAAAATTTGAAAATACTAATTATAGAAAATGAAGTTTATTTAGCACAAAGTATTGCTACAAAATTAGGTGAACAAGGTCATACATGTGAAATGTGTACATCTACAAGAGATGCTATTAAAAGTACTGATTATGATGTAGTTTTATTATCTACAAATATTAATGGTCAAGATTTCACTCCACTAATAGAAACATTTAAAAAATCTATTATAATATTGATGGTTTCATATATTAGTAACGATACTGTTTCTAAACCATTAGCTGCAGGTGCAAAAGATTATATACTAAAGCCTTTTATGATTGAGGAACTTAGTAGAAAAATAAATCATTACCAAGATTACGAAAAACTTAAAAAAAGAAATGAAGCATATGAAAGATACTTAAATTATACATTTGCAGCTGCTTCAACTGAGCATAATCATAAGAATATAGATTTACCCATATTTGTTTCATCAAACTATCAAAAATACTCTGATTCTTTTGCTTTTACTCATGCTAAAGAGAAAGAAAAAGCTATACATTTTATCTCTTTAACATCATCTAACGCAATTAATGAGATTAATTCTGTTGCACAAAACTGCATAATCTATATAACAGATTATCAAGTACTTAAGAAAAATGATATTGAATCTTTTTATGAACTAATATCTGATAAAGATGTAATAGTTTCAAGTACTGATAAAATAGAAGATATAAAATATAATGTAATAAATATTAAAAGTCAAAATACTATTTTTGATAAAGATGAGATATTACCTATTGAAGATTATGTTAAATTTATAGTGCTTAACTATCAACATAAGTTTCCAGACACAGAGCTATCTAAAAAACTAGGAATTAGTAGAAAAAGTTTATGGGAAAAACGAAAAAAGTATGACATTATTAAGAAAAAATAAAACACTTCTCATAGATAGAGAAGCTGCTTCAGCACTAGAGTTAGTAAAAGATGGTCTTTTATATCCTGTATCTAAACTTATGGGTAAAGATAAAAGTCAATTAGTTTTAGATAGTTCTTTAATTGAAGGGCAAACTTTCCCCTTCCCTTTCATTTTAGCACCAGCTGGTAATAGAAATGAAAAAGTATTATCTAGCCTTTCAAAAGATGAAGAGATTACAATACTTTGTGAAGGTAAAGAGTTTGCTACACTTGTTGTTGATGAAATATTTAAAATAAATCCTACTGATAGAATCAAGCATATATATGGAACAGATGACTTAACTCATCCTGGTGTTATGGCAACAACAAAAAGACTTGGCAAATGGGCTATTAATGGTCAATATCAGATAATAAATTATCAAGCAAATAAAAATATCAAATTAATAGCTGATGCAAAAGAAGTGATTAATGCCAAACATATATCTTCACTATTTATGGCTGCAAACCCTCTTCATCGTGCACATGAAAGACTTATCCGTCAAACTTTAGATTCTACTGATTTACTTGTAATATTTTTGTTAAAACCTTATGAAAGTAAAAATTTAAGTTATGAGATTAGAAAAGAAGCATTAGAATATTTTATCAATAATTATTTACCAAAAAATAAAGTGGTCATTGTCCCTTTAGAAAATAGCTATATATTTGCTGGATTTAATGAGATAATAATCGATGCAATTGTTGCAAGAAATCATGGCTGTGATAGACTTGTAGTTGGTAGAAACCATGCTGGACTTGGTATGTATTATGATTGTAATTCTAATAAGTCTATTATAGATAAAGTTGTCGGAATTGATATAGATATTCAAATTGCTAGTGAATATGTATATTGTGATGAATGTACAACACTTGTAAGTAAAGATACTTGTCCCCATGGTCAACATCACCAAACATCATATCATGCAGATTCTATACTAGAACTTTTAGAGCTTGGTATCTTACCTCCAGCTGTTTTAATGAGAAAAGAGATTTCAGCATTTGTATTATCAAAGATTCTTCCAAATCGTTTCAAAAATTTAGGTAAGCTATATTACGATATTTTACCAGCTGTTGGACTTTTAGAAGAACACACAGAAGAAGATTTTTATTTAGAGTTAATGAAACTCTATCAAACAACATCACTTACATAGGAAAATTATGAATTGGTTTTTTATAACACTCGGATATAGTGGACTAGTTCCGAAAGCACCTGGAACTATTGGAACATTGGTTTCATTACCATTAGGTATGTTAATACTTATATACTTTGAACCACAAACTCTTTTTTTAGCAACTATACTAATCTCTATTATCGCGATACGGGCTATTAACAGATATGAAGAAAAATCTGCTATTCATGATGATAAAAGAATAGTTATTGATGAATTAGCAGGTATGTGGTTTGCACTTAGTGTAGCACCTGCTATTAGTGTAGGGATGGGTGAAGTTTCAACTTTAGAGAATGGATTTTTGATTCAATCTATTTTATCTTTTGCACTATTTAGATATTTTGATATAGCTAAGCCATCTATTATAGGCAGAATCGACCGTGAAGTTAAAGGTGGAATTGGCGTTATGGGTGATGACATCATCGCTGGATTCGCAGCTGGAAT
>JAMOPL010000039.1 GCA_027064515.1 Sulfurimonas sp.
AGAATTTTAAAAATAAGTATTCTTCGTTTTGATCCACATGATCCAGAAGATTTTCCACATATGGAGACTTTTGAGATAGAAGAAGCTGATGGGATGACACTATTTGTTGCATTAAACGAGATAAGAGAACATCATGATAATTCATTAAAATTTGATTTTGTGTGTCGTGCTGGGATTTGTGGGTCTTGTTCTATGCTTGTAAATGGTCGTCCAACTTTGGCTTGTAGAACTCTTACAAAAAAACTAGGCGAACATATATCGTTAGCACCACTTCCTCTTTTTGAACTCATCGGAGATTTGTCGATTTATACGGGAAAATGGATGAGGGGTTTAAACAAAAGACTTGAAAATTGGATTCACGATAAAGAGAATGAGCTTCAAGTGGATAAGCTTGAACAAAAAATGGAACCTGAATTAGCAGATGAAATTTATGAACTTGATAGATGTGTTGAATGTGGTTGTTGTGTGGCAGGATGTGGTACAATACAGATGAAACCTGATTTTGTTGGAGCCGTGGGACTCAATAAAGTAGCAAGGTATCATCTTGATCCAAGAGATAATAGAACTGATGAAGAATATTATGAACTTATTGGGGATGAAGATGGTGTGTTTGGTTGTATGACACTTTTGGGTTGTGAAGATGTTTGTCCCAAAGATTTACCATTACAGAGTAAAATAGCATACTTACGAAGAATGATGATAAAAACAGCGTTAAAAAATTAAATAAAATAGGAAAATGAATGTCATTGGCAGAAACAGAGATTAAAAAGTTTGAGAGTACAGGTTGTGAACAAGATAAGGTTTTTTATCAAGCAGTGGAAGAGGTTATTTATTCAATTGCACCATTGTTGGAATCAGATGAAAAGTATAAAAAATATGCGATTTTAGATAGATTAGTTGTTCCAGATAGAATTATAAAATTTAAAGTAACATGGTTGGATGATAGTCAAAATATCAAAGTAAACACTGGTTACCGTATTCAGTTTAACAATGCACTTGGACCATATAAAGGTGGACTTCGTTTTCACCCATCTGTTAATGAGGGTATTTTAAAATTTTTAGGTTTTGAGCAGATTCTTAAAAACTCATTGACTGGTTTATCTATTGGTGGTGGTAAAGGTGGTAGTGACTTTAATCCTAAAGGGAAAAGTGATTTTGAGATTATGAAGTTTTGTTCATCTTTTATGACAGAATTACATAAATATATTGGTCCCCGTATGGATATTCCTGCTGGTGATATAGGTGTTGGTGGTCGTGAGATTGGTTTTCTTTTTGGTGAGTACAAGAAAATCACTTCAACTTATGATGGTGTTTTAACTGGTAAACCATTTATGTTTGGTGGTTCACTTATGAGACCAGAAGCAACAGGGTATGGAGCAGTTTATTTTACTGAAACTATGTTGGAGATGGAGGGTAAAGAATCCTTAGAGGGTAAAATTTGTACAGTAAGTGGTGCAGGTAATGTAGCACTTCATGTGATAGAAAAACTACAACAAATTGGTGCAATTCCTGTAACTTGTACAGATTCTAAGGGTACAATTTATGATTCTCGTGGTGTTGATTTAGCACTATTAAAAGAGTTAAAACTAGAGAAAAGAGTTTCTTTAGAATCGTATGTAAAAGAGCATCCAGAAGCTAAATATATCCCTGTTGAGGAGTATCCAGATGGTACTCATGCAGTTTGGGATATCCCTTGCTATGCAGCATTTCCATGTGCTACTCAAAATGAACTTAATGATATAGATGCTCAAAACTTAATAGTAAATGGTGTTGTAAGTGTAACAGAGGGTGCGAATATGCCATCAACTCCAAAAGCAACAAATGACTTTTTAAGCCATAAAATCTGTTTTGCTCCTGCAAAAGCAGCAAATGCTGGTGGTGTTGCCGTGAGTGAGTTTGAGATGGCTCAAAATGCTTCTATGAGTAAATGGAGTTTTGAAAAAGTTGATAATAAACTAAAAGAAGTTATGCAACAAATTTGTAAAAGAGTTGCTTTAACTGCCAAAGATTATGGTGTTGAAGGTAACTATGTGGATGGTGCGAATATCGCAGGATTCAAAAAAGTTGCTGATGCTATGATAGCAGAGGGAATCTAAATTTTTCATTGTGTAGAGTTATTTTTAACTCCACACAATCTTACATATCCAATTTTCTAAATCTATTAAGGAAAATCAAATCAAAAACATATCTATTTTATTAATATTATTTATCCCATTTCTTTTAAATGCTAGCTCAAAAATTGAATACAGTCCATTTGTTAAGCAACAATTAAATTTTATTTCTCAAATGCAAGAAAATAATATTACTCAAGAGATGATTTCAGATATTGCACAAAAACAAGAGAATAGTTATCGTGATGCCATTGAAAATATAATGACTAATAAATATCTTTTTATAAAATATAATAAGTTATATAATTCTGAAATTTTTAAACTGAAAAAAATTATTAGTATAAATAAACGAGCTGGAAACAGATATGCTATTTTAAGAGATGAAGTTAAAATAAATACTTATACCATACTTCGTAATCAAAATGAGATGATTATAGAAATTTTAACAGCATTAAACGAGAAAAGTAGTGAAAATTTTAATAAACAATTAATAAAAATTATCTCCAAATATCAATCAAATCTTCAAAAAATATTATTATTAGATTATAAAAAATATTTAAGTTTAAATATTAAATCAAAAATACTCACTAAAACAAAAAAAAATATAATTGAATTTTATAAGATTAAAGAGATTAATTCAGATATTGTTAGTCATATATATCTGTTTAAAGATAAAATGTACCGATTAAATAAATATGCTAATTATAACTTATTAGGTTCTGTGCTTTTTATTAATCAGTTTGAAATTGTAAAAATTATAAATCCTATATTAGAGATATATAATTTAAGTATTTTTAAAATTATTTTAATTTTTGTTGTTTCTTCTTTCATATATTTTATAAGAAAAGTGGTTTATGTTGCTATTGAAAAATATTTAATAAGTGTAAAATTATTAAAAAAATATTCAACGAGTATATTAACAAGAATCAGAAAACCATTAGAGATAATGATTGTACTTATAAATATAGAACTCATAGTCTATATATTTAATGATTTTTTAGTCGATGAGTATATAAGTAAATCTTTTAATATACTGTATACAATTTTTATAATATGGTTAATATATAGAGTTTTAAATGCAGTGGCTACTATTAAAATTCATGATATTAAAGAGGGTGATAAAAAAATAAGATACGGGATGATTAATGTTGGTATAAAAATAGTTAATTTTATAATATTTCTTATTGCACTCCTTATTGTTTTAAATATTTTAGGGATTGACTTAACTGCTATCTTATCTGGTTTAGGGATAGGGGGTATAGCTGTTGCCTTAGCATCTAAAGATAGTTTATCTAATTTTTTTGGAACTATATCAGTTTTGCTAAGTGATGTTTTTTCACAAGGGGATTGGATAGTTATAGATGGGAAAGAGGGTGTTGTTGTTGAGATAGGTTTACGAGTTACAACTTTAAGAACTTTTGACAATGCTCTCATAGCAATACCAAATGCTATTCTTGCAAATAAAGAGGTAAAAAATTGGAACAAGAGAAAACTTGGTCGTAGAATCAAAATGAATTTAGGTGTAAAGTATGATTCTAGTTCTAGTGATATAAAAAATACTATCAATGAGATTCGTAATATGCTTGATACCCATAGAGGTATAGCTACAATAAATACTGAATTTCAGTATAATAATGAAGAGCAAATAGCAAAACTTGTTTCAAAAGATGATGCCGAGGGTATTAAAAAAACACTTCTTGTTTATCTTGATGAGTTTTCAGATTCTAGTATTAATATTTTAGTTTACTGTTTCACTAAGTCTGTTGATTGGGAAGAGTGGCTAGAGGTGAAAGAGGATGTGATGCATAAAATAATGGAAATATTTGAGAAAAATAATCTTGAGTTTGCTTTTCCATCTATCTCTATTTATAATGAAAAATAGAGATTGAAATTAGTTCATTTATAAAGTATATTATTTCCTAGCATAATTTTTTTGTATGAATTGTGCCATTTCCTAGCACAATTCGAAAAATGAGAGAGCTTTTAGTTGCTCATCATCTAGTTCATCTCTTTTGAAATCTTCATCATTATCTAAACAGTTTTGAACATATTTTTGACAATACTCAAACATAATTTTTGTAGCATGTTCATCATCGTTTAAAAAACCAAGACCACTAAATTGGTATGGTTCCTCTTGTTCTATACAAAGCATAGTTCCCTCACAGTTTGCCTCTAGAAACTCTACTAATTTTCTATATCTTAGATTAAACTCTGTAATATGCCAACCTATATCTTCAAGAGATTTAGATGAAAATTCTGCAACACCATCAGCTGTTGTGTCATCATAAGATGCTCTATGGATATTAATATTTATAATCTCTTGCCAGTTTGAAAATGCTTTTATAAGAACTCTATCATTATCTTCAACAACTTGATAGTTTTTACCTAAAATTGTAGTCAATGAAAAATTTGTAGATTTATTTAGCAAATTTGTTGAATTTGGAGAATAAGAGCCTTTGTATATTAAAATTTCTTTTTCTTGAAATGGTTCATATACAATCCCTCCATTAATATTGATACCAAATACTTTTGATAGATTAATAGCTTGTAATAGAGATTGCTTATTAACAATAATAATCTCATTAAATAGATTAAACTTTTTCATAATTTTCCTTTTATTTGTATGACATTATAAAAGTTTTTGCTTTATTTTAGTATAATGCCAAAAATTACATTAAGCACAAAGCTTAAATTTATCAAGGAATAACAATGGCATTAAATGTTTATTATGACAAAGACACAAATTTAGATCTTATCAAAAGCAAAAAAGTTGCAATGATTGGTTTTGGTTCTCAAGGACATGCACACGCAGAAAACTTAAGAGATTCTGGTGTTGAAGTATGTGTTGGACTTCGTAAGGGTGGTTCTTCATGGGCTAAAGCTGAAGCTAAAAACTTTGAAGTTCTTACTATTGCTGAAGCTACTGCATGTTCTGATGTAGTTATGATTCTTCTTCCAGATGAAAATCAAGCTGAGATTTATGACAACGAAATCGCTCCAAACTTAAAAGATGGTGCTACTATCGCATTTGGTCATGGTTTTAACATCCATTATGGTCGTGTTAATCCAGCGAAGAACATCAATGTTACTATGATTGCTCCAAAAGCTCCAGGTCATACTGTTCGTTCTGAGTTTGTTCGTGGTGGTGGTATTCCAGATTTAATCGCTGTTGGTCAAAACCCTTCAGGAACTACTAAAGAGTTAGCTCTTTCTTATGCTTCTGCTATTGGTGGTGGTCGTACTGCAATTATCGAAACAACTTTCAAAGATGAAACAGAAACTGACCTTTTTGGTGAGCAAGCAGTATTATGTGGTGGTGCAACTGCACTAGTGCAAGCTGGTTTTGAAACATTAACTGAAGCTGGTTATGCTCCAGAACTTGCATACTTTGAGTGTTTACACGAACTTAAATTAATCGTTGATTTAATGTTTGAGGGTGGAATCGCTGATATGAGATATTCTATCTCTAATACTGCTGAGTATGGTGATTATGTTTCTGGTAAAAGAGTTATCAATGACGAATCAAAACAAGCTATGAGAGATATTCTTACTGAGATTCAAGATGGTAGATTTGCAAAAGACTTCATTTTAGAAGGTCAAGCAGGTTATCCTCGTATGAATGCTGAGCGTTCAAATGACAAAGAAAAACTTATCACTAAAACTGGTAATAAACTTCGTGAAATGATGCCTTGGATTGGTTCAAATAAAATAGTTAATCAAGATACTAACTAGTTTCTATCTTCTAAATTCTATTATTTGTGTCAAAGTTTAACTTTGACACAAACTTTTAATCTTCATTAATTCCAAAATAAGTTAAACTTGTATTACCAAACTTTTTATATTTTAATTTAGTAAATTTTCCAATTATCTCTGGAAGTTCTAATCCTGTCATATGTTCTATAATGATTAGTTTTGTATTGTCAATAGGTAAAGATTCTATAAGTTTGAGCATCTTTTCATAAATATCCTCCATACCTTCTCTTATACTAAAAGGTGGATCTATATAAAAGTATGCTTCAGTGTTTTTTCTTTTAATTGTAGATATAACAGCTTTTATATTTGTAAAACTATCCCCTGCAAAAACTTCACATACTCTATCTTCATCTATATTTTTAATATTCTCTTTTAATACTATAAGGGCATCTCTATCTTTTTCCATAAAAAGTATCTCATTTGCTCCACGGCTAAGTGCTTCTAGCCCTATTGATCCACTTCCTGAAAATACTTCAACAAAGGTAGAATCTACAATATTAAACTGTATAGTATTAAAAAAAGATTCCAATACTATACTTTTTGAACTTCTTGTTGTTACCATTGATGGTAGTTTTATAGTTTTACCCTTGTATTTTCCACTAACGATTTTTTTTGTAATTTTATTGTTTTTCATAAAATGCTCTTATTGTTTTTAATATATTTGCTTGATACTCTTTTGTTAGACTATCTATTCTTTTTTCTAAAATATCAAAGCTAAGTGGTTCATCATCACTATATTCTATCTCTATAACTTGTTTCGCTATTTGTGTTTTTTTATATCTATCTTCTAAGGCTAAAACTAGTTTAGTTCTTGAAAAAGGTTTTATTAAATCTGAATCTTTATCTGTTGAGATATAAAAACATCTAAAATCATCTAAACATTTTTCATCTTTAATTAATATGTCACATTTTTTTATTGAAGATAAATATTCTGATAAAAAAATTTCTAAAGATTTTTGCAATAGAGGAGACTTACATTCAATATATATTCTCATAATTCACCTTTTAAATAATAATTGATACTATATCGCAAATCTTCATCTAAGTCTATTATAGAGTTTAGTATCCACTCTAAATAACCTCTCTCAGATAGATAAATCTCTTCTATAAATTTACCTTCATATTTTCCAAATGGTAATTTTTGCATTAAAACAGGTTGATAACTAAGCATCTGTAACATTTTTATATTTTGAGATTTAAGATGATAATCATATAACTCTTTTATACATATAGCATCACTAAGAGCATTATGTGGAGTTATTGTTTCATTTACTTGACACTCTAAAAGATTTTTTTCATCTTCTTTATATAATTTTAATTCATATCTTAAAAATTGTAGTGAGTAGCTTTGAGAATCTTGTATAAGATGTTTAGAGATTCTTAATGTATCTATTAGATTCCCTTTGAAAAAAAATCCTGATTTTTTAAGCATTTCTATATCAAAATTTATATTATGACCTATTATAGTTGAGGATTCTATATTGTAATTATCTAGAATCTTGAAGGTATTAGAATCTTTAAATAATGGTTTATCTTTTATCATCTCATTTGTAATATGGTTTATACTTGAAGCTTTAGAAGAGATTTTTTTGCCTTCATTTATTAAATCATAACTATTTGTTATTACATTATTTTCTATTAATATTAGACCAATAGAGCAGATTCTGTCTATATCTTCTAACCCAGTTGTCTCTACATCTAAAAATATTAACATTTTGAAATCTTTACATTTTTGCATCTTGATGAGAGAATGATTAACGAGATATATCCTGATAAAAGTATAAAACTAAGTAAAAAATAGATATTAAACCATTCAAAGAGAGTTGTATATGATGTGAATATAGTAGTGAAAACTAAAGATATTATAAGTATTATACTTGTAAACCAAACCATAGTACTAAATAATTTTCTCCATACTTTTATTAAGTCTCCATACCCTATCACTTTTATTACCTCTTTATTTGAACAAGTTAAAAGTTCTAATTTATATTTATTATAGCATCTATTAAAAATATATTTTGTGCTTAAAAATAGTGATATTAAAATAGATAAGCTAAAGGAGATTGGAAAGAAAAATAGATATATATCTTTAAGTCCAGAGATAATTTCTGAATTTAAACCACTAATCCCATTTGTTAAATACAAAAATATAGTAATAATAAAACTAATAAATGATGCAAATAAAGTTGAAAATAGAATAATAGCAAAAGCCCATCTAAGCCAAAGTTGTAAAAAAAATTTATACATCTACTATCACTATATAAGTTTTTGAACACGGATAAGTGTTGAGAGTAATAAAGCAGAATTATTTGAATTGGAAGATTTCATTTTTAGTTCAGTATCTAGCAAAAGTTTATGAAGTTTATAATATGTATCAGTTTTAAATTTTAGAGATTGTTTTGCTTTTTCATCTACAATAAATTTAGGGGCAGGGTATCCAAGTATTTTTAAAGCATTAGGTGCACCATTTATTTTTATATAGATTAAAAACATATATAATTGAGTTAAATAAGATGTAATTGCTGTAAGAATTCTTATCTCATCCTCTCCATGATTCAACATATTTTGTAAGTCATCTTTAAAATCTTTTTTTTCTAAGATTTTTTTTATGAGGTCATCTATATTAATCTCACCAAGTCCATAAACTAAGTTTTCTATATCTTTTGTCGTGATATTTCTATCATAAACTTTGAGTTTATCTAATTCGTTAATTGCAAGTGCTACATCATAATTATGAATCTTTAGAATCATTAAGATTGAATATTTATCAATATTCACATTTTTTACTTTTGCTATCTCTGCAATTATATTTTGAGCTTCATAATCTTTTGGATTGAAAAATCTAACACACATTGTAGTTTTTTTAGAAAATGATTTTGTATATGTTTTATGATCATTTCCGTAATAAGCATATACAAAAAAATTATTTTTGTTTTTTTCACATAAATCTATAAAGATATCTAAATCTTTTTTTGGAATCTTTTTTTCACTTTTTATTATTAGTATATTATCTCCACCAAAAAGTGAAGATTGAGAAAGATGTGCTTTTGCAGTAATAAAATTATATTCATCATATGCTAATGTTAGAGTTGAAGCATCCTCTGTATTTGTGAGTTTATCTGTATAAAAATCGATAAAATAAGAACTTTCACCAAATAAAACAAAACTATTAGATATAGAATTATTTTTTATATGTTTATCTAGCTCATTTTTGTACATTAAGATTCTCTAATAATTTGAGCATAGATTCTAGCTTTTGGAATATCTACTTTATCTATTTTCACATTAATATCTTCAAATAAAATTGCATCTCCAGTTGATGTGATATTAAGTCTTGCACCTTGAATCTTATCTGTTAAATCGGCTTTCACTTCTGGATCAGTTGCACTAATTCTAGCTTTAAATATCTCTCCAATATGTTCATTAGCCCATCTTGCAAATTTTCTATGCATAAAGTCTACCTCTATGCTACTTGCTTCTCTCTCCTTTTCACTAATAGTCATAGATAGTGCTTCTATGTTTCTAAGTACATAAGAGCCTTCAATCGTATCGTTATTATTTATAGCTTTTAGAAGTCTATGAACAATTAAATCAGAATATCTTCGGATAGGTGAGGTAAAATGAGTGTATTGTTCAAAGCCTAAGCCAAAATGCCCAGAGTTTAATGGTGCATACCTAGCTTGCATTTGAGCTCGAATTATAAGAGTATCTACTTCAGATTCTAAGTCCATATCTCTAGCTTGTGATTGTATATCTGTAATTGTTTCTTTTATAGAGTTTTTTATATCTATATTCATCCCAATTCCAGCTAATTCTTGATAAAGATTTTGAATCTTTGTTTGACTTGGCTCTTCATGAATTCTAAAGATTCCACGCTCGAATTGTTTTGCAGCTTCTTTATTTGCAAGTAACATACAATCTTCTATTAAAGAGTGAGAAGGTGTTTCTTTGGCTTGTGTAGTAGATATTAGATTTGAATTATCATCTATTTTCATCTCTAACTCTGTTGAACGAAAGTCATAACCTACTTTTAGTCGTTTCTCTTTTAGTCTATCTGTAAGAGTTCTAAGTTTTGTGAGATAGCCAAATATTTCTAACTCTTTATCATTTTTTGATTTTAATTTACCATCAAAAAAATCATCAATCTCTTCATAGTTGAATCTTCTATCTGAATGAATAATCGCTTCATAAACTTTTGATTTTATAACTTCAAGTGAATCAATATCTAATTTAATCTCAAAAACATAAGCTAATCTATCAACATGAGCCTGAAGAGAACATAAAGTTTCACTAAGTTGTCTTGGCAACATAGGTATAGAACGATGTGGAAGGTATATAGAAAAACTTCTGTAAATAGCTTCATTATCTAAGGCACCAAATGGTGTAACATACTCACTTACATCAGCAATAGCTACATAAAGAGTAGTGTTTTCAAAATCATAATAGATAGCATCATCATAATCTTTTGCAGTAACAGGGTCTATTGTACAAAATGGCAAATCTCTTAAATCTACTCTTTTAGGATATTTACTAGCATCAACAGATTTGAATGATTTTGCTATCTCTAAAACTTCTGGTTCAAACTCGTCATGTTTATTAAACTGAGCTAAAACTATAAGTTCGTCTACCTTAGGATCAGAGATATTACCTAGTTTCTGCATTATTGTATTGTTTTGATTATCTATTTTGAAAACATCACCCAAATCATATAAATCAAGTTCTTTTTGAGCTAACTCTACCCCTGAGGGATACTCTGTTTTTAAATCAACAAGAGATTTTTTATTTTCTTTTTCTATAATATATGCAACACTATAACTAACTGCACGACCCACTATTTCTACTATTTTAGCACTAGGAGTACCTCTTTTGCCAAGTAATCTTTGAGCAATTATTAAATCACCCTCTTTAGCAGTTCCTATATCTCCATCAGCAATAAAAAGATCTTTTATATTTTCACCAATAACATTTAAGTATGCTGTACCTTTTTGCACAAGTCCTAAAGTTCCAGCACGATATTTAGAGTGAAATTTATATATATTTTTTTTGTGAGTTATATATTTTTTTGTTAAGTAGTTATTTATAATAGGAAGTTCATCTGGAGTAATGTCTTGCTCACTCAAACCAAGAGTGAGTCTAATAAGTAAAGATTTCAATTGTTTATTTTGCTTTTTCTATTGCAATTTCGAAGCTTTCCATATCAAGTTCATACTTCGTGATAAGCTCTTTAGCTTTTATAATACTTTCATCCGTAATAACTCCGTTTGTAGGTACAGCGACACGAACAACATTTAAAATAGCAGCTGCTCTTTTGTCATCATCAGTTTGTGCATCTTCTGGATGAGTACAGTTCCCAAGTACATCAACCAAGCCACTTTCAAATTTCCATTGTTTGAAAATTGTAGCACTAACTTCTGGTGTATCTACATTGACAATAAATCTTTCTGCTTCTTCAACATCTTGAAGTTCAGCTAAGGCTTTAGTAAAATCTTCCTCTTTTCCCTCAGCTATAATTTGTTGAGCTATAAGAACTTTTCCAATCTCAACTAAAAATGCTGCAGGAGATAAAATACCAAGAAGTCTATTTTCTTTTTTCAAGCACCATGATGTCATAAGTCCATGTTGTTTTTTTGAAAGTGCAGAGAACATATCATTAGTAATACCATATGGTGATAAATCAAGTGTAAAACTTTTTTTAACGATACTTGCAAGTGCAAAACCCCTTACAGTACCCATTCCAAAAAGACCAACTGCCTGACTAATAGCATTAATTTCACGAGAAAAACCATATAGGGGAGAATTTGCTGCTTTTAAAATATCAGCAGTTAAAAGTGGATCAGTTTCTAGAATTTTAACCATATCGTTAAAACTACTATCTGGATCCTGATAAACAGCTTCAATTTGCATTGCTGATTCTGGAAGTGGTGGAAGTTGCTTAATCTTTTTTAGTATATCTTCAGTCATAGTGTCTCACTTGTATTTTTAATAATTATAGTCTATTGAGATAAAATTTATTCTGAATATTTACAATAAAGTGATACTATTTTCGATTAATTTATAATAACAGGATAAAAGATGCAAAGAGATGCAATGTTAAGACAATTAGGTTATTCACCAAATGAGGCTTTAGTAAGTCAAATGAAGAAAGTAGAAAACAACACACTTGGCTATGAAAAAATACAAAAACATATTATGGATTTACATGATGCATTAAAAGTTGACAATGCTTATATTGCTTTATCAAATTCAACTGATTCATTTAAAATTAAAATTGAAGCACCAAGTCCAGAAATTGCTCAAGAAGCACATGAAAAAATCAAACATTTTAGTGACAAGTTTAAAGTACAATTAAATAAACTTGATAATAAAGAGACATACTATATTGTTGGTTTTAATCAATAAATATTTATGAAAGAACCTATGAGCATAGAGGGTTTTGACCTCTTAACAGAAGAATTTAAATATTTGTTAGAGGTTGAAAAACCTAAGGTTGCTAATGAAAAACTTGTTGCTGCAGCTCAAGGTGATAGAAGTGAAAATGCAGATTATCATGCAGCAAAAGAGAAACTTAGATTTATAGATAGAAGGCTTTTTTATCTTAATAGTATGATTGAAAAATCACAAATAATAGATCCTTCAAATTCACCTCATAATAGAGTTAGATTTGGTAGTAGTGTTACAATTATAGATTTAGGTAGTGATAAAGAAGATAAATTTACAATATGTGGTGTTTTAGAAAGTGAACCTGAAAATGGTCTTATATCTATACATTCACCATTAGCTAAAGCTATGTTAGGCAAGGAAATAGAAGATGAGTTTAAAATTAAACTTCCTTTAGAGATAAAAGAGTATGAAATTTTAAATATTGAATATTTTAATATATTTTCTTTGAAGAAAAATATAAGAACAAAAAAAGATTTTAGTTTTCATTAACTTTTATACTATTTATAAATAAGTAAAATAAAAGAGCAATATAGATATACTTAATTTTAAATAATATAAATTCTGATTAGGAAAAACAATTGATAATAATGATAGATAATTATGATAGTTTTACTTACAATATTGTGCAATATTGTAGAGAACTGGGTGCAGATTTAAAGATAATTAGAAATGATGAGATGAGTGTTGATGAGATAGAAACTCTTAATCCAGAAAAAATTATTATTTCTCCTGGTCCTGCTTCTCCTAATGAGGCTGGTATTACACTTGATATAATTAAACATTTTAAAGATTCTATCCCTATCCTTGGAATTTGTTTAGGTCATCAAAGTATTGCTCAAGTTTTTGGTGGAGATGTGATTCGTGCAAAAAAGATGATGCATGGAAAAACATCGATAATGAATAGAGTAGAGGAGTGTGAAATTTTTAAAGATTTACCAAAAAAATTTGTTGCAACTCGTTATCACTCACTTATCGTAGATAAAACTACACTTCCATTATCCATTGAAGCAATAGCATTTAGTGAAGATGATAATGAGATAATGGCTCTTCGTATAAAAGATAAAGATATTTATGGTGTTCAGTTTCATCCAGAATCTATAATGAGTGAATATGGACATAAAATTATTGGAAACTTTTTAAATATATAATGTATAGAGTCTTACTATTCTTAATATTAGGACTAGATAGCTCTGTTCTTCTTTATCAAATATCTACACTCTCTATATCTTCACATGAAATTTCAATTCTATATGGCGATTTCTCTTTTTTACAATTAATTATACAAAGTTCATTGTCAATTTTTGAAGATAGAGATTATGGGTTAAGAATACCGATGATATTACTTCATATATCTAGTGTACTACTATTATACAATGTATCAAGGGAATATTTAAAAGATAAAAGAAATAGAATATGGCTTGTGATAATATTTATTTTATTACCAGGTGTAATAAGTTCTGCTTTAATTATAGATAATGCAGGTTTAATAATGTTTTCTTTACTTTTATTTGCAAATATATACACATATTTTGAAAAAAAATATGTATACCTTACTTTATTAGTTTTATCAATAATAGATGGTGGGTTAATTTATCTATTCTTATCATTAATATTTTATTCATTACATATAAAAGATAAAAGTTTTTTTATTTATAATACAGTTTTATTTATTTTTTCATTTTCATTTTATGGTATCAAAACGGGTGGTGCACCAGCAGGGTATTTATTAGATACTATTGGATTATATTCAGCAGTTCTTTCACCAATAATATTTATTTATATTTTTTATGTTTTGTATAAAAGATATTTTACAAAAGAGATAGATGTTATTTGGTTTATATCTAGTATACCTCTTGTATTTTCGTTATTAATATCACTTAGACAAAAGATATATATAGAAGAGTTTGCTCCATATATAATTATGGCTTTACTTCCAAGCGCACAAACTTTTTATTCATCATATAGAGTAAGGTTAAATATATTTAGGAATAGATATAAAATGATATTTAGATTGTCTTTTATATTTTTGACACTAAATTTTTTAATAATTATATTTAATAAAGAAATATATTTATATATAGATAAGCCTAAAAAAAATTTCGCATATAAAATGCATATAGCGAAAGAGTTGGCACTAAATTTAAAAAATAATAATATTAATTGTGTAAAAACTGATAATGAGATGGCAAAAAGATTAGAATTTTATTCAATATCTAAATGTGATAAGAATATTCTAAAAAAAGATAAAACAAAAAATTTTAAAAATTCAAATGTAACTATTAGTTACAGAGATAGAATTATATATGGTGCAATCGTTACAAAAACAGACATCAAATAAAAGTATCTAAGTTTCACTACTATTGAAGATATTTGTTAAATAACCTATGCTAGAATTGTTCTCAAATATCAAAATAGGGAGTTTCTATGGCTCAAAAAGCGATACGAGAATACGATGCTAAGTCAATCTTAGCAAAACATTGGGATAAATATTTTCCAGATTTTACTTATGCATACGAGACTGTTATGGTTCAAAATGGATCAGAATTAAAAGAGGTTGCAAAAACTGCATCTTGGTTAAATGAAAAAAAACTAGTTGCAAAACCAGATATGTTATTTGGTAAGCGTGGTATGAATAATTTAGTTCTTTTTAGAGATGCTAAACCAGGTGATGTATCTTTAGAAAAAGCTGCTTCTTGGATAGATGAAAAATCTACGGGTGATCAGAGCGTTTATTTTTCATTTGATGAAAATGGTAAGCCTACTGGTGAGCCTTCGGTAGATAAACTAACTAATTTTATTGTTGAGCCATTTACTCCTCATGAACAATCTGAAGAGTATTATGTTTCTGCTACATGCGTAGGTGACAATGATGTTATCTATATGTCTGCAGAGGGTGGTATCGCTATTGAGCAAAATTGGGATGAAAAAGTTACTGAAGTAGCCTTTCCAATCACTGCAACTGAAGATGAAATTGCAACAGCGATTCGTGCTAATGTACCTAAAGATGTAGCAGATGAAAATAAGGCAAATTTTGCTGAATTTTGTATCGGTTTCTTTAAAGCATACCGTGAATTAAATTTTGCATACCTTGAAATCAACCCTTTTGTTATGCAAGGTAACAAAATCGAACTTTTAGATATGGTTGCTAAACTTGATGATACTGCTGGTTTTATGATGGTTGATGAGTGGGGCGATGTTGAATATCCTACTGCATTTGGTATGGAAGCTAAATCTCCAGAAGTTGAAGCTATCGAAGAAGCTGATGCTAAAACAGGTGCTTCACTAAAACTTACTCTACTAAAACCAGAAGCTAGAATCTGGACTATGGTTGCTGGTGGTGGTGCTTCAGTTGTTTATGCTGATACTATTGCTGATATGGCTGGAATCGATGATTTAGCTAACTATGGTGAGTATTCTGGTGGTCCAACTACTGGTGAAACTAAGTTTTATGCTGAAACACTACTTGACTTAATGACTAGAGAAAAAGATCCTCAAGGTCGTGGTAAAGTTATGATTATCGGTGGAGCTATCGCTAACTTTACTGATGTTGCAAAAACTTTTACAGGTATTATTCAAGCATTTGAAGTATATGCTGAGAAAATGAAAGCTGTTGATTTGAAAATCTATGTTCGTCGTGGAGGACCTAACTACGAGAAAGGTCTTAAAGATATTAAAGAAGCTGCTGATAGACTTGGTCTATACATTGAAGTTTATGGTCCTGAGACGCATGTTACTGACATCGTTCGTATGGCACTAGAGAAGTAAGGAGAAAATATGGAACAACTATATACTAAAGACACACAAGCGATTTTTTGGAATAACAACAAAACTGCTATCCAAAGAATGTTAGATTATGATTATACAATTCAAAGAAAAACTCCATCAGTTGCTGCTATCGTTGCACCTACAAGTGGAAACAAATTTGAGAAGTTCTTTTTTGGACCAGATGAAGTTATGATTCCTCTTTTCAAAACAACAGCAGCAGCGAAAAAAGCACAGCCACAAGCTGATGTTCTTTTAAACTTTGCATCTTTTAGAACTGCTTATGATGTAACTATGGAAGCATTAGAGATTGGTGGTTTTTCATCTATGATGATTACTGCTGAGGGAATCCCTGAAAGACTTGCTCGTGGTATGAATGCTAAAGCTAGAGAATTAGGTGTAACTGTTATCGGCCCTGCGACTGTTGGTGCTATCACTCCGGGTGCATTTAAAGTTGCAAATATTGGTGGTACTATCACTAATATCGTTAATTCTAAACTTCACCGTGCAGGTTCTTGTGGACTTGTAACTCGTTCAGGAGGTTTATTTAATGAACTTTCTAATATCATAGCTATTAATGCTGATGGTATTGCTGAAGGTGTAGCTATTGGTGGTGACAGATTTGTTGGTTCAGTTTTCATCGACAATATGCTTAGAATGGAAAAAAATCCAGCTGTTAAGTATATGATTCTTCTTGGTGAAGTTGGTGGTACTGAAGAGTATAAAGTTATCGAAGCTATTAAATCAGGTGCTATCACTAAACCAGTTATTGCATGGTGTATTGGTACAATCGCTAAGTATTATGATTCTGGTGTTCAGTTTGGTCATGCAGGTGCTTCTGCAAATGGCGAAATGGAAACTGCTGATTATAAAAACAATGCTATGAGAGAAGCTGGTATCCATGTACCAACATCATTCAACGAACTTCCAGCTATGATTAAATCAGTATTTGAAAGCATGAATTTACCTGAAATTCCTGAACCGTCAATAAATATTTGTCCTACAGTTAGAAGAAGTAAAGAGTTTATCTGTACTATCTCTGATGACCGTGGTGAAGAGTGTACTTATGCAGGTTTCCCAATCTCATCTGTTGCAACTCCATCAACTGGTAAAGGAATCGGTGATGTTATTTCACTTCTATGGTTCAAAAAACAGTATCCAAAATGGGCTACAGATTTCATTGAAACTGTACTTAAAACTGTTGCTGATCATGGTCCTGCTGTTTCTGGTGCTCACAATGCAAAAGTAACTGCAAGAGCTGGTAAGTCAGTTGTTGAATCTCTTGTAACTGGTTTATTAACAATCGGTCCAAGATTTGGTGGTGCTATTGATGGTGCTGCTAAATATTTCAAATATGCAGATGATAATAATCTTGACCCTAAAGCTTTCTTAAAATATATGAAAGGTGAGGGTGTGCCAATTCCAGGAATCGGACATAGAATCAAATCATTAAAGAATCCAGATTTAAGAGTTACTGGTCTTATGGATTTTGCTAAAGATAATTTCCCATCAACTCCACTTCTTGATTATGCAAGAACTGTTGAAGCATTAACAACATCCAAGAAAGAGAATCTTATCTTAAATGTTGATGGTACTATCGGTATCTTAATGGTAGATATGTGGAGAGCATTAGGTTACTCTGAGACTGAAATCAATGAGTTTATTGAATCAGGTACACTGAACGCATTCTTTATCGTTGGTCGTAGTATCGGTTTTATCGGTCATGTACTTGATGAAAAAAGACTTGCAATGCCAATGTATAGACACCCAATGGATGATATTCTTTATGATGTTCCAGAGGCTGAAGAGATTAAATAATTTTATTCTCTCGTATTCAAGGAATCTCTCCTTGAATAC
>JAMOPL010000040.1 GCA_027064515.1 Sulfurimonas sp.
ATGCTTGTTAAAAAATGGTTATCTTTTGATCACTTTACAAAGATCAAGTCTAAAAGTTGTTCCCTTTCCTACCTCACTGTGTACTTCAATCATAATTCCAAGTTCATCACACAGTTTTTTAACAATATGCAGTCCAATTCCTATACCTCTATCCTGCTCTTTATAAAAACGTTCAAAGATACGTTTTGGATTTTTAATTCCTTTTCCTGTATCTTCTATAATTAAAAACTCTTTTTCACATCTTATAAAAACTTTTCCGCCTTTTTTATTATATTTTCCGGCATTAGAAAGAAGATTATCCAAAATTCTTCGAAATGCATCTTTATTAGTATATAAATTATATTCAATAGGTTCTATTTTATACGCTACTTCCTTAAAATTTATTTTCAGAGACTCTATCCGCTCTTGTAAAATTTCATAAAGTCTAAAGTACTCTTTTTGACTTGCATGCGTATGGAGATAAGATCGAAGATTCAATTGAAGATTTAAAATATTTTGTACAGCATTCTCAACTCTGTAAATTTTTGTATTTTCTCCGAACTCTTGAGATAACATTGAAATATTAAGTCGTAAAGTAGAAAGAGGTGTATTAAAATCATGAAGAATATCTTTAATAAACTCCTCTGTCAAATAAAGAGCATTCCTCATTGGTTTGAGTGTATAAATTGCAAAAAGAAATGAAAGCAGAGCACTAACAAATAAAAAAAGAATATACTCTAACAACATTGATTTTTTTATCTTTGCAACTCTCTTTTCATATTTACTCTTTTGCAGATATATACGAAGATAATTTTTTGTAGATCCCGGAATTGGAAAATAGGAACTTAATTTATTATCCTCTTTATAAAGCTTATACAGTTCATAGTTTTTTTTAGCTACAAAATCTATCTTGTACTCTTTGCAGTGTAAACTGAAACTACATATTCTCATTTTTGAAAAAAGTTGTTCATCCAAACTTTTTTGTTCTTTTTGAAAATTCAGATAAAAAATTGCACTTAAAAGCAGTGCTTGAGAAAGAAAAAAGAGTAAAAAACTTTTTATCAGTGACTCTTTTTCAACTCTTTTCAAGAATATATCCTATTCCTCGAACATTTTTTAAAGGTAAATTTGTTATCTTCTTGAACTTATTTAAAGCAACTCGCAAAGCTGTATCAGAAGGGTGTACAAGACATTCCATTAAAATAGACTTATCCATCACCTTGCCAATATTGTGCATGAAAATATTACAAAGGCACTCCTGTACCTCTCCCATTGCTACAAATTTTCCATCAAGATAAAGCTCTTTTTTTTCAGGGATATATCGAAGATTATTATACTCTATATTTTTAGAAACAGTTGCAAATTTCGCTTTTATACGAATTAAAAGTTCTTGTGGGAAAAACGGTTTTTTTATATAGTCATCTGCACCTACTTCAAAGCCTTTTGCAATAGTATTAAGATCCACCAACGCACTGATAAAAATTGTCGGTGTTACATCATCCGCATCTCTTAAACTTTCTAAAAGTTCTATACCGGAGAGATCAGGTACATTTATATCAAATATATACATATCATACTTTTTTTCATAAGAAGCATCAAGCGCATCATTACCATTATGTACCAAATCAACACTATATCCACTCTCTTCTAAAAGCTCTTGAAGTGTCTCTGCCAATGCATAATCATCTTCAAGTAAAAGTATATTTTTTTTCATTGTTTTGCTTTCTTAAAATTTTTTAAAAGTAATACCCTATTTTCATAGAAGCTGCATGATCACTTGCACTATCACTCAAACCATACGCATAAAAAAGTGTTACAAACCAGTTTTTGTTTATACTTTTATATCCATACAATGAAACTGTATCTATATCCTCTATATCTTGATAGATACTTTCAGAAGTATTATAAGCTGTACTGAAATAGAGTTCACGTGTAAAATAGTAACCAAATCCTCCACTAAAAGCATTTGTATTGTGATAAAAATATTCAATATTATTACTTGTTACTACATTATCATCATTGATTTTTGTATATACATATGAAGCAAAGATATTAATATCTGTTTTATATGTATAACTTATATTTAACGATCCTGTATAATCGGTATTGTTATTTCCTAAATCTGTCTTGTATGTTGCTAAAATAGAACCTATTCCTATGCGTATCAACAAATTTTTATTTGGTTTTATATTATAAGCTATTCCGACAAAAGAATCATTAAAACCTTCTCTGTCATAATCATCTGCATCTGTTTTGTAATAAGAGGTTGCAACCTGAAGAGAAAATTTTCCATAATAGTAGTCACATTGTAATGAAGTAGAAAGTGTATCTGTTTGATTAAGAGAAGCATAATTAGAACCTGAATAATTTGTACCAACTATAATATCAAAATGATGTTTTTTAGATTTTGGAATAAGAACTTTTTTTGTACATCCTCTTTTATCCACAAGCTCCATAAAAGGCGTATTTGGGCATTTATCTAAGCTATCCGCTACCCCATCCATATCTGCATCTATATAGGCAAACAAACTTGTAGCGATAAATATAAATATAAAAAACAGCCCTTTTTCCATCTATGCTCCTGCAACAACTATATTTATTTTAATACGAGATAATCTCTTTTTGAAAAACTCATTATATTATTATGTGGATGCACTGGCATACTCTCATTTATTGACGGTATCATTGCCGGTACATTATTTACTATCTGATCAGCAACCCGATTATGATTCATATTTTGCATCTGTATCTGCTGTTCATTTGCTTGCATCTGCATCTCTTGAGTATATTCAGTCCCATTTATCTGCGTCGATTCACTATTTTGGTGTGAAGATCGCATTTTCTTACGAAGTTGTGCGATTGCAATTGCACGTTGTGCTTCATTCATAGCAGCCACACTCCTTTTAAGATTATTCATCAATTCAACACGCTTATCCGCAGGTGCAGCCTGAATTTTTGCTATTTGGGCATCAATATCTGTTCTTGCATCATATGCTCCACATACATTGCTAAGTCCAAGAAAGAGTACTATGAGTAAAAATTTTACACGTTTCATTCTCTTTACCTTTCATTTAAAATTCTCAGTACCAGACCATAATAAATATCATAACTTCTCTTCTTTTCACCCAACAAAAGGCAATTTTTAAATATGACATTTATTATGATCTAACTCTTATTATCTCATAAAAAAGTTAGTGAAGTGTTAGTTACCTATAAATCTGGAGATGGTTTTGCCAGATAAAATCCCTGTGCCTGATCAATCTGTAACTCTTGTACAATCGCTAACACTTCTTTAGAATGAACAAACTCTGCTACTGTTGTTATACCAAGTTCACGCGCAAGCGTGGCAATAGAGTGTGTTATTTTATAACTTGTTTTAGAAGTATCAATATTTTTAATCAAAGAGCCGTCAATTTTTAAAATATCAAGCGGGAGTGTTTCAAAGACACTATAGTTTG
>JAMOPL010000041.1 GCA_027064515.1 Sulfurimonas sp.
TAAAAATTCATTTTTAGTCATTTTTACCTCTAAAATTAAAAAACAATTTATTTTTGTTCAATTAATTGAGACATTGTTTTTAATTGTTTTTGTATAATATCAGTATGCTCTTGAAGTTGTAAATTAAAACTCCCAGTTCTCAAAACACCTACTTTAACCTTTGTACCTGAAGGTATTAACTTCGAAATATAAATGGATGCCAATTTCTTTGACTCATCACCATCTACTCTATATAAAACAAAACTGGTTTTAGCACCTTGCTTAAAATTATTTATTACTTTATCCCCCACCAAACTATTTACTATAAATTTAGCTAAATTATCTCCAACTATTTGATGTGTATCATTGTAATTCACAACAAACGTCCCCACAGAATGCATTAAATCCCCTTTATCAGCATATACTACTAAATTATTATTATCTATCTTACAAGGAATACCTAAAAATACACACATTTGCGTATTCATTATTTCTTACCTCCCTTTATTTCACTCTTAAGATCATCAACGTTGTATTCTGCTATTAACGCATCATCAAACATAACATTAGAAAAAACACCGTAATCGGCATCTGATAATAATTTTCCTATACTTTTTATAACAGGGAATTCTTTATTTGTAACAGCATTTAATTGTAACAATCTTCTGTGATCTCCGACTTCTTTTCTAATAGCTTTGTTAAATTCATCTAATGATTTTGTTTTAAGTTTAAAATAATAGTCATTTAACCACTTACGATATATTAAAAATGTATTTATACTTTTACCGTATGTTACAACAGTAAAATCATCGCCATTCAACATAAAATCTTCAGGTTTTGATTTTTCACCTGTTATTTTTTGCCAACTGCTAATTAAATCGTCGGTTATATCTTCTAACGTAAACGGTGCTTGTGGTAGTAAATTATCAACAATCTCTGTATAAGATTCTATATAAGTCTTTCCATCTTTTTCTATAGTTCTCATATTAGGTATATTGAATTCAAATGATGTAGATTTCGGTGGGATATAATTATAAGCAGCTGCCTTGGTTTGTAATACAATATCTAAAGCTAGCAATACAGTATCAACTTTACTATTTTTCGGTATAGATTGTGCTGATTCCAGTACCCTAGCTTCTTTTTTAGGAGACAATAGAAACGTTTTTGTAAGATAATCTTTTATTTTTGCTAAAATTATATTTTCTTTTGCAGTATCATTTACTTCGTCTGAGAGTTTCTCTTTGATTTCTGTTATATGTCTATCAATTATTTTTTCTTTCATAGAATCAGTTGAACTGCTATCAGGATATTTTTCGCTAAGCTTACGTAAATGATCCATCGCATCAAGAAAATCACTATCTCTAAAATGTGTTCTTATAATATTTCCCACTGATGTAACCGTATCAGGAGAAAATATATGATCTGCGATTTGACTACCAAACAAATTTTTACGCCGCATATTTTTATTATATTTATCTAAACTTTTCTGTATATTTTTCTTTACCATATTATATTCTTCTTTCGATACCTTATGAAGAGGTGAAATATTAGAATAAAGATGTGATTTATCTATTATGCTTTTCATTGAACTTGCCGTATCATTAATCAATTCTTTTTTTAATTTATTTGTATCTATTTTCTTTAGTTCTTTATTCAAAATATTTCTAAAAGTTGTATTATTGAATAACTTATCTTTTACTGTTTGATGTT
>JAMOPL010000042.1 GCA_027064515.1 Sulfurimonas sp.
TAAATATTATGATTTCAGATATTAAAAAAGAGGCTCAAGTTGAGTTAGCTGAAGAGTTATATTCAAAGCTTCAAGATTCTAATGTAGAAGTGATTTTAGATGATAGAAAAGAGAGATTTGGTTTTAAAATGAAAGATGCTGAACTTATTGGTTTTCCTTATACAGTGATTATTGGAAAAGAGTTAATAAATGGAATTGTACAAATTTTTGATAGAAAAACAAAAGAGAAAATTTCTGTAAGTGTTGATGAAATTTATTCTAAAATGATGGAATTAATATAGAATGAAATATTTTGTACTTTATCTTTTTTTAGAGGTAATTATTTCTGTTAATATTTCATCATATTTAGGTGGTTTATTGACATTTGTTGAGATAATGTTTA
This sequence comes from Sulfurimonas sp., assembly GCA_027064515.1. Classification (GTDB taxonomy): domain Bacteria; phylum Campylobacterota; class Campylobacteria; order Campylobacterales; family Sulfurimonadaceae; genus Sulfurimonas. Next base: position 383 of record JAMOPL010000042.1, read on the forward strand.
GTGCATTTATTGGTATATCTATTTTACTAAATTTTAGAAAAACATTAACTCAAAATATGCAAGCTGTTTCATATAACTGTATAGATTTGCAACAGTTCCAAAACTTAAATCTTTTTACAATTTTTGGAGCTATACTACTTATAATACCTGGTTTTTTTACAGATATTTTAGGTATTTTAATGCAATTTAGTGTTTTAACAACAATGTTTGTTAATCGTTATAATGTAAAATCAGGTAAGTGTAATACAAAATTCACTCAAAATAATATAAAAAAGGATTCAAATGTCATTGATGTTGAAATTATTAGCGATAACTCTACTACTAAGTAGTGTATCGGTTGCTGGGAATATAGATGAAAAAGTTGAGAAGTTTTTAAGTAAAGCTTTAAGTGGTAATAAAAGTTTATCAAATCTTAAGGTTAAAGTTATAGATAGATTTGATGTTAAAAATTTGGAAGATTGGGATGCTATGGTTGTTCAAGTTGAAGCAACTTTAAAAGAAAAATCTAAAAGTCGTCAAGTAAGACAAAAGATGATTTGGTTTACTGATGGAAATGTGATAACTAAAGAGTTAGTAGATATGAATACAGGTAAAGATTTAAGAGATATGATAAATCCATCTTTTAAACCTGAGTATTATAAAAAACATAATCTAATTTATGGTAATGAAAATGCTAAACATAAGGTAGCTATTTTCTCTGATCCATTATGCCCATTTTGTAGAAAATTTGTTCCTGCTTCTATAGAATATATGAAAAAAAGACCTAAAGATTTTGCTATATATTATTACCATTTTCCTTTAGAAAATATTCATCCAGCAGCGATGGTTTTAGTAAAAGCGACAATCGCAGCAGAGTTAAAAGGTAAAAAGAATCTTACATTAAAACTTTATAAGGTTAAAGTTGCCTCAAGAGAGAAAGATATTAAAAAGATATTAAAACTTTTCAATAAAGCTATGAAAACAGATATAACTGAAAAAGATTTAAAATCTAAAGATGTACTAAAACAATTAGAGTACGATATGTTTGTAGCAAATGAACTTATGGTTGGTGGAACTCCAACAATGTTTTTTGATGGTAAAATAGATAAAAGTAAACAAAAATTTAAGCAGGTTAAATAGAATGAATAAATTAACTATTGCTACAAGAGTTTCAGATTTAGCACTATGGCAAGCATACCATATTAAAGATAGAATTGAATCTGCATATCCAGATGTAACAGTTGAGTTAAATAAAATTGTAAGTAATGGTGATAAAGTTTTAGATAAACCACTTGCACTTATTGGTGGAAAAGGGCATTTTACAAAAGAGCTTGAAGATGAGATGTTAGCTGGTAATGCTGATATAGCAGTACATAGTTTAAAAGATGTTCCAACTTATATACCTGATGGCTTAGAACTTGTTTCTGTAACTCAAAGACAAGATCAAAGTGATGTGTTTTTATCGCATACTTATAAAAGTATTGAAGATTTACCTCAAGGTGCAGTAGTTGGAACTACAAGTTTGAGAAGAAGAATGCAACTTTTACAACTTAGACCAGATTTAAAAGTAAAAGACCTGAGAGGGAATGTAAATACTAGACTTAGAAAACTTAAAGAGGGTCAGTATGATGCCATCATACTAGCTTATATAGGGCTTTTTAGATTAGATTTACTAAAAGATATACCTTTTACTCAAAAACTTTCACTAGATATGATGATTCCACCAATGGGTCAAGCAGCTCTTGGAATTGAGATAGTGTGTGGGGATGAAAAAATAAGAGAGATAGCTGAGAGTTTAAAAGATGAAAATACTTTTATTTGTACACAAATAGAGAGAGATTTCATATCTAAAATAGGTGCTGGTTGTTCTGCTCCTGTTGCTTGTAATGCAGTTGTAAAGGAAGATAACATAATATTTAGAGTTATGTTGGGTTTTCCTGATGGTACAAATATTATGCAAGAAAAGTTAATTGTAAAAATGGGTGAATCTAAAAATATAGGCTTAGAACTTGCTCAAAAAATGATAGATAATGGTGCTTTAGAGTTATTGAAAAATGCAGAAAAAATTGCATTTAAAGATGAGATGCCTCAAAGAATATAAGAATTTTAATAAATTAAAATCAAAGAGATATAAATGAAAAAAACAATAGACCTTTTAAAAAGAAATAATGAATTAAAAGTTATAGATGATGCATTAGATATATATCTTGAGATTCCACATTTGGCTTATGCTGAAGTGAAAAAAGAGGATGGTGGGAAAGCACTTTTATTTACAAATGTAGTGGATAAAAAAACTGGTGTAAAATTTGAAGAGCCAGTATTTATGAATGTTTTTGGTTCATATAAAAGATGTGAACTACTTTTTGGTAGAACAATAGAATCTGTTGCTGATGAGATTACAAATCTTTTACATATGAAGCCACCAGCAGGTTTTATGGATAAAATTTCAATGGCTTCTCAGCTATTTTCACTAAAAAATATTTTTCCAAAAAGATTAAAAGGTGAGGGTGCTTGTCAAGAGGTTAAATATCTTAATGATGATATTGATTTATCAAAACTTCCAGTTTTAACAACTTGGGAACAAGATGGAGGTCCTTTTATTACAATGGGTCAAGTATATACACAATCTCTTGATGGGGAGTTAGTTAATCTTGGGATGTATAGACTTCAAGTTTATGATAATAATCATCTAGGGATGCATTGGCAAATTCATAAAGATAGTTCTCACTTTTTTGATCAATATCAAAAAGCTGGTAAAAAAATGCCTGTTAGTGTAGCTATTGGTGGTGACCCACTTTATACTTGGTGTGCAACTGCTCCACTTCCGTATGGTGTGAATGAGCTTTTAATGTATGGTCTCATTACAAAAACACCAGCAAAACTTGTTAAATCTTTAACTACTCCACTTTATATTCCTGAAGATGTTGATTATGTTATTGAGGGGTGGGTCGATACAACTCAACTGAAAATTGAAGGACCTTTTGGTGATCATACGGGGTATTATACTTTAGAAGAATCATATCCAGTTATGGAAGTGAGTGCAATTACAACAAAAAAAGATAAAGTATTTTTAGCAACTGTTGTTGGAAAACCACCATTAGAAGACAAATATATGGGTTGGGCTACTGGAAAAATATTTTTTCCATTACTAAAAACTACTGTTCCAGATTTATTGGATTACCATATGCCAGAAAACTCTGGTTTTCACAATCTGATACTTGCAAAAATGCAACCACTTTATAAAGGTCATGCAAAACAATTTATGCATGCTTTTTGGGGAGCAGGACAGATGAGTTTTGTGAAACATGCTATTTTTGTGGATGAAAAAGCTCCAAAATTAGAAAATTATGAAGCTTTTGCAACTTATGTTTTAAATAGGTTTACTCCAAAGTCTATGTTTATTACAGAGGGAATCTTAGATGCTCTTGATCACTCTTCACCAGAGACATTAGTTGGTGGAAAATTGGGTATAGATGCTACATCAGCACTAGAAGTTGAAGCACCACAACTTTTAATGGATGATGAACTTTTTGTAAAAGTTAAGAAATTAATTCCTAATGCTATGAAGTTAGAACAATATATGACTAGAACAAAAAATCCAATTACAGTTATTACTGTAAATAAAAACAAAACAGTAAAAGAATATTTTGATGCTTTAATATCATTGAGTACAAATATAAGAATAGTTGTTTTTGTGGATGATATAAAAAATGATGTAACAAATCCTTATATGTTAGTTTGGAGAGTTACAAATAATATAGATGCTGAAAGAGATATTTTTATCTCTGGTCTTATGGTTGGGATAGATGGTACAAATAAAAAGCCTATAGATGGATTTACTAGGGAATGGCCAGATGATGTTGATTGTACACAAAGTGTTATAGAATCACTTAAAAAAAGAAAATTATGGGATATTGAAGATAAATTATATAAAAAATATCAATTATAATTTTTATAATTAGTAGAATTCAATAAGCATGGCATAATGATTAATGATGTAACATAACCAATAATTAAAGGGGTTGAGTAATGAATAAATATATTTTATATGTAATCACATTAATATTTTTATCTTCTATGCCATTGAGTGGAGCAGTTTATAAGGGGCAAAGAGAATTTTCAAAAAAATGTATATCTTGTCATTCAAAACCTCAAGAGTTTATATCTAGCCTAACAATTGAGCAGTGGGAAGAGCAGATTGGAAAAGATGGTGAAAAGTTAGCAAAAGTTCACACTTCAAATGAAAAAGCACAAGAATCGTGGAAATACTTTAATAGTGAAAAGTATAAGAAAAAGCTAAAGCATTTAAGAGATTTTTTAGTTGAATTTGCAAAAGATAGTGGAAATGTTCCAACTTGCAATTAAAAAAATAATAGAAAGTAAAAGGAAATAATAATGGATAAAATGTGGTCAGGTCGTTTTTCTGCAAGTGCTTCAACACTTTTAGATCAGTTTAACGCTTCAATAATGTATGATAGAAAATTATATCGTGAGGATATTGAGGGTTCGATAGCTCATGCAACAATGTTGGCTCAACAAGGGATTTTAACAGCCAAGGAACTAAAACTAATAGAAAATGGTTTACTTCAGGTTAAAAGTGAGATAGAATCTGGTGAGTTTGAATGGAAAATATCTGATGAAGATTTACATATGGGTATCGAAAAGAGATTAACAGCTATTATTGGTGATACTGGTAAGAAACTTCATACTGCTAGAAGTAGAAATGATCAAGTTGCTGTTGATTTTCGCCGTTTTGTGTTAAGAAAAAATAAAGAGATTTCTAAAGCATTAATATCACTTATGGACGAGATAATTGTTGTTGCTGATAAACATACCCAAACACTTTTACCAGGTATGACACATCTTCAACACGCTCAACCAATTAATTTTGCCTTTCATTTAGGTGCATATCTTTCAATGTTTAAAAGAGATATAGAGAGATTTGAATCATCTGTAAAAAGAAATAATATATCTCCACTTGGTTGTGCAGCATTGGCAGGTACACCACACAATATTGATAGAGATAAAACAGCAGAACTTTTAGGTTTTGATTCGGTAAGTATAAACTGTTTAGATACAGTTAGTGACAGAGATTTCGCTTTGGAAATTTTATTTAATATATCTACTATGATGATGCATATCTCTCGTTTGAGTGAAGAGTTGGTAATGTGGTCATCTTATGAGTTTGGTTTTATTGAGCTAAGTGACGAATATTCAACTGGCTCATCTATTATGCCACAAAAGAAAAACCCTGATGTTCCAGAACTTCTTCGTGGAAAAACTGGTCGTGTTTATGGTTCGCTAATGGGACTTCTAACTGTTATGAAAGGTTTACCATTAGCTTATAATAAAGATACTCAGGAAGATAAAGAGGGTGTTTTTGATGCAATAGAAACAGCTGAAATATCTTTAGAGATTCTAAAAGAAGCTATTAAAACAATGGAAGTAAAATCTCATAATATGGAATCAGCTTGTGCTGTTGGACATCTAAGTGCAACAGATTTAGCAGATTATTTAGTTGAAAAATGTGATGTTCCTTTTAGAGAAGCTCATTTTATTACTGGTCGTGCAGTTGCTAAAGGTGAAGAGATTAATGTTGATTTATCCAAAATGGAGTTTAAATATCTAAAAGAGATTGATGATAGAATCAATGAAGATGTTATGGAATATTTAGGTTTAAAACACTCTATGAATGCTAGAATATCTGCTGGTGGAACTGCAACAAAGAGAACATTAGAGCAATTAGAATATTTTAAAAATTATTTGACAAGTAAATAGATGAAAGTAAGTGTATTACATCAAGATGAGATAAAATTTGAGGTAAACACTTCTAAAAATGGGTTATGGATTCATGTGAATTTGTCTCTCTTACAAGAAGAGAGTAGGGTGGGAACTCGAAGGGCTTTTTTTAAAAATGTCCTTGAGGATCTGCATCACTGAAATGACCCCATTTAAGTTTTGCTCCACCTAGAATATGAAAGTGCAGATGTTGAACCTCTTGTCCTCCATTATCACCAACATTTGTGATAACTCTGTATCCAGTTTTATCAATTTTAACCTCATTTGCTATCTCTTGGATAAAACTGCTCATTTTTGCCATAAGTTCAGGTTTTATTTCATTAAAACTATCAATATGAAGCTTTGGGATTGCTAAGATATGAACAGGAGCCTTTGGATTGATATCATGAAAAGCGATAAACTCATCATTTTCTAATATAATATTTGATGGTATCTCTTTATTTACGATTTTACAAAATAAGCACATTTACTTTCCTTTATTTATATTTGTTAGTAGGTGTAATTGTAGCACATTTTATAACTTATGAAGCTATTTATAAAACATTTTATAATATACTATTAAATTAAATTTTAACGACTATGGAGCCTTTATTTGAAAGAGTGGTATGAAAAAATAAAAGAAGCACAGAGTGTAGAGACACTAGAAGAGATTCGCATCTCAGTGTTTGGTAAAAAAGGTGTATTAGCAGCTGAATTTGCTAAGATGAAGTCTGCTCCAAATGAAGAAAAATCAAAAATAGCGAAAGAGTTAAATGCTCATAAAAGTTCACTTATGAATGAATTTACTGCTAGAAAAATAACTATACAAACAATGGAACTTCAAGAAGCTATGAAAAAAGAATCTATTGATGTTTCACTTTTTAGTACATCGTCTCAAGCAGGAGCTTTACACCCTGTTATGGAAACAATGGATAAAATTGTTGAATATTTTTCTTCGATGAATTTTACTGTAAAAACAGGTGGAATGATTGAAGATGATTTTAATAATTTTGAAGCATTAAACTTACCTAAATATCATCCTGCTCGTGATATGCAAGATACTTTTTATTTTAAAGATGAAATGCTTCTTCGTACACATACTTCTCCCGTTCAAATTAGAACTATGATGAGTACTAAACCACCTATTAGAATGATTGCTCCTGGTGCAGTTTTTAGAAGAGACTATGATTTAACTCATACACCAATGTTTCATCAAATAGAGGGTTTACTTGTTGATAAAAAGGGTAAAGTGTCTTTTGCTAATTTAAAGTATATTTTAGAAGACTTCTTAAAATATATGTTTGGTGATATTGAAGTAAGATTCCGTCCATCATTTTTTCCTTTTACAGAGCCATCGGCAGAGGTAGATATCTCTTGTGTATTTTGTGAAGGTTCAGGTTGTCGTGTATGTTCAAAAACTGGTTGGCTAGAAGTTTTAGGGTGTGGAATAGTTGATCCTAATGTATTTGAAGCTGTTAATTATAAAGATGTGAGTGGGTATGCATTTGGATTAGGTGTGGAAAGATTTGCAATGCTTATCCATAAGATTGGAGATCTTCGTTCTCTTTTTGAAGGTGATATTAAACTATTGGAGCAGTTTCAATGATAGTTACTAGAAGTTGGTTAAATGAGTGGATAGATTTAGATGGCATATCTACAAAAGATTTAGCAAAAACATTTAATTCGATAGGTTTAGAAGTAGATAGAATAGAGAGTTATAATATACCTAAAAAGATAGTTTTTGGTAAAATTATAGAGTGTGAAAAACATCCAAATGCTGATAAGTTAAATATTTGTACAGTAGATATTGGGACTAGTATCCGTCAAATAGTATGTGGTGCTTCAAATGTTAGAGTAGGGCTTGATGTAGTTGTTGCTACTATTGGTTCAGTGATGCCAAGTGGGTTGGTTATAAAGCCAGTTAAACTTCGTGGAGTAGAGAGTGAAGGGATGATTTGTTCATCTTCTGAAATTGGTTTAGAAACTATTGAAAATGGTATTTTAGAACTAGACGATAGCATTGGTAAATATGAACTTGGACAAGAAGTTAATGAAAACCTCTTTTTAAATGATGAATTAATTGAGATAGAATTAACAGCAAATAGAGGTGATTGTTTAAGTATATATGGTGTTGCTAGAGATTTAAGTGCTGCATTGGATAGAACACTTAAAGAACAAAAAACAGCTATAAATGAAGATAAAAGAGGTGTTGGTAGAATTTTAAGTTTAACTCATATAAAAGATTTAGAAGCAAATCTTTTATATAAAGTAATTGAGTTAAATGATTTGTCATTACCTTTAATGATTAAGCTTAGACTTGCACAGATTGATGAGAAAAAAGATTCAGATATTGAATCTATAATATTTTATACTATGCATAGCACAGGTGTAGTACTTAGAGCATATGATTTTAATTTTTTCTCTGATGATAATAAAATGGCAAAAATTGATCTTATTAGAGATGAGCAAAATTATATATCTGTAATGGCAACTAAAAAAGCGTCAATAGTTGGTGTTATACAAGATGAAGAATCTATGTTTACTAAAAAAGATGGAATGGTACTTTTAGAAGCTAGTTATATAGCCCCAGATTTAATCTCTAAAAATATGTATATTAATAAAATAGATAAAGGTCCAATTTTTTATAACACATCAAGAGGGAGTGAACCAAAATTAAATTTAGGTATATCACTTTGCTTGAACCATATTAGTAAAAATTCAAATTCAGCAATCTTTAGTGGAACAATCGAAACAGAAACTAAATATAAAAATATTATTATTAGTTTAACTAAACAAGAGATTGATGAGATTATTGGTGCTGATATAGATAAAGTTGCTATAAATAAAATTTTTAAAAATCTTGGTTTTGGTACAGCAAAATCTTCAGCAAATAGTTTTGTTATTGAAGTCCCTCAATATCGTCATGATATTGTTAATAAACAAGATGTTATTGAAGAGATTGTAAGATTAGTGGGAATCGATAATATTCCATCAAAAGCTTTTACATTTAAAGAGGAAAATCGTCTTAAAGATGATTATTTAGATTATAAAAAAAGAACTGCTTTTAGACATCGTTGTGCTCAAAGTGGTTTTTTTGAGAGTGTACATTTTATATTTGATGAGAAAAAAACTCTTGTAAAATATGGTTTTGAAACTATCGAATCAGAGTTAGAACTACTTAATCCAATTGTTAAAACATTAGATACACTTAGAACTACATTGCATACAGGGCTATTAAAATCTGCTTCAAATAATTTTAAAAATGGTTATTCTCAAGTTAAACTTTTTGAAGTTGGATCTGTTTTTAACTCTAAGCGTGAAGAATCGTTAAAAATTGGATTTATATTTTGTGGAAATAAAGAAAACGAATCTATTATAAATAAGGGTAAACCTGAACTGATTGATTTTGGAACATTTGTTCAAAAAATATCAGATGTTATTGGTGAGTTTGAGTTAATTGAATATGAAACTTCACATAAACTGTCTCATACTTATCAAAGTGCTGCTGTTATGATAGATGGTGAAAAAATAGGAGAACTATTTAGAGTTCATCCAGAGGTAGAAAAACAGTATGGAATCACTTCAGCTTATTTATGTCAGTTAGATTTTGAAAAGATACCTTATGTTTTAAAAGTTGCGAAAAATAGTTCAAAATATCAAGCATCTAACAGAGATTTAAGTATCATAATGCCTAAAAGTATGAATTATGATAAAGTGAAAAGTGTAATCAACTCAAGTGCTAGTGATGAGTTAATTAGCTTTTATCCAGTAGATAAATACAGTGATGAAAGTTTAGGTGATAATGTTAGTTTATCAATAAGATTTATATTACAATCTAATGATAAAACATTAGAAGAGGAAGATATTACATCGTCTATGGATTCTATTTTAGATGCCTTAAAAAATGAATTAGGAATTGGTATTAGATGAGTAAAGTAAAAGTAGAAGTATCTGGGGAGTTTTCTTTAATTACTTCACAAATAGCACCAGATAAATCTATATCACATAGATCAGTTATGTTTAGTATGTTAGCTTCTGGAACAAGTGTTATTAAAAATTTTTTAAGAGCTGAAGACACTTTAAACTCTTTAGAAATAGTACGAAACCTTGGTGCTAAAATAGAAGATGATGGTGTTACTATTAAGATAACATCAGATGGAATTAAAGAGAGTAGTGAAATTTTAGATTGTGGTAACTCTGGAACAGGTATGAGACTCTTTTGTGGTTTTTTAAGTTCAGCAAATGGTCATTTTGTTTTAACAGGTGATGAATATCTTCGTCGTCGTCCAATGAAAAGAGTCACTGCGCCACTTCGTGATATAGGTGCTAAGCTTGACGGAAGAGATAATGGTAATTTAGCTCCAATAAGTATAAGAGGAGCTTCATTAAAAGCTTTTAATTATGAGAGTAAAATAGCATCAGCACAAGTTAAAAGTGCTATGATTTTAGCTGCACTTAGAGCCGATAGTGTTTGTAAATATACTGAACCTGAATTAAGTAGAGATCATACTGAAAGAATGTTAAAAGGGATGGGTGCAGGGATAAGTGTAGATGGATTAGTAACTACTATTTCACCAATGAAAGAACTACTATCTCCATTAGACATTAGAGTGCCAGCTGATCCATCAAGTGCTTTTTTCTTCGCAGTTGCTGCTGCTATTACACCAAATTCTAAAGTTATTTTAGAGGGTATTACTTTAAATGAAACAAGAATAGAAGCATTTAAGGCACTTGAAAAAATGGGTGCTAATATCTCTTATAAAATGATAGATGATAAGTATGAACCTATCGGTGATATTACGGTTAAATATGCTCCTCTTCAAGCAATTACAGTTGATAAAAATATCTCATGGTTGATAGATGAATTACCAGCTCTTTCTATTGCTTTTGCTTGTGCTAAAGGTATTAGTGTAGTTAAAAATGCAGAGGAATTGCGTGTAAAGGAATCAGATAGAATCTCAACAGTTGTAGATGGATTGAAATCTTGTGGGATAGAAACAACAGAGTATGAAGATGGTTACACGGTAAAAGGTGGAACATTATCAAATGCTACTATTGATAGTCATGGAGATCATAGAATTGCAATGAGTTTTATTATAGCAGGTTTAAAATGTGGCATGGAAGTAACTGATATAGATTGTATAAATACATCTTTTCCAAATTTCTTTGAATTACTTAGTAAAATAACAAAAGTTAAATTAAGTTAATGATTATTGAATTAGCAGAGAGTTATGGCTTTTGTTTTGGTGTTAAGAGAGCTATTAAAATAGCTGAAGAAAATAAAAATTCTTCTACTTATGGAGCTTTAATTCATAACTCAAAAGAGATTAAAAGGCTTGAAAAAGATTTTAATGTTGGTTTGAGTGATGATTACAAAAGTTTTAAGGCTGGTGAAAAAGCTGTTATAAGAACTCATGGGATACCTAAAAATGAATTAAGAGAGCTGAAAAATAATAGCGTAAATGTTGTTGATGCTACATGTCCATATGTAACTAAGCCTCAACAAATTTGTCAAGAGATGAGTGAAGATGGATATGATATAGTTATTTTTGGGGATGAAGCTCATCCAGAGATAAAGGGTGTGAAAAGTTATGCAACAAATGGTGTAATAGTTGTTACATGTTCAAAAGATTTAGAAGATATAAAGCTAAGAGATAAAATAGCTCTAGTTGCTCAAACTACTAGAAAAGTTGAAGAATATATGGAAATTGCAAACTATTTAATACCTAGGCATAAAGAAGTTAGGGTTTTTAATACCATTTGTAATGCAACATTTGAAAATCAAGAAGCTGTTAGAAAAATTTCTAAAAAAGCTGATATTATGATTGTTATTGGTGGTAAAAATTCATCTAATACAAAACAATTATTTAGTATTGCTAGTGATAATTGCAAAGATAGTTATCATATAGAGGATGAAAATGATATTGATTTCTCTTGGTTAACTTCGAAAAAGTTTTGTGGTATTAGTGCTGGAGCTTCTACTCCAGACTGGATTATACAAAATGTTGTAAATTCGATTCAAAATAGTGTTAATTAGTTATATTTAATTAACACTTATCTTAAAATTACTATTAAATTCAACTGCATTAATAAAAAAATAAATATATTTTAGATATAATCACAACAATTTTTATGCACAAGAGGATAGGTACATGGCGTTCGATAACGAATCATTTGAAGAAGAAGAAAATTTTGCAGAGATGTTTGCTGCAAGCGAGAAAAAACAAGAGACTAGCCGTATAGTTGAGGGTGAAATTGTTGAGATCCAAGAGGATGAAAATAGAGCATTAGTTGGTGTTGGTGATAAACTAGAAGGTATTCTTAGTTTAGAAGAGATTACTGTTGATGGTGAGCGTAAGTTTAACACTGGTGACAAAATCAAAGTTATGGTTATGGGTTATTATAACGAAAGACCTAAGATTTCATATAAAAAAGTTTTAGAGCAAGAAAAAACTATTGAGTTTATTGATGCACACAAAGAAGATTTTGAAGATGTAGTTATCGAAGGTATTATTACTAAAAAGAACCGTGGTGGTTATGTAGTAGAAGCTGATGCTGTATCATTTTTTATGCCTCGTTCATTAGCAGCTTTCAAAGATACTGATGATGTTGTTGGTCGTAAAATTAAAGCTCAAGTTGTTAAAGTTGATGAAGCTGAGAACTCTATAATTGTTTCTCGTCGTAAACTATTTAACGAAGAAAGAAAAAAGAAAAAAGAGATTATCGATCAACTAATGGCTGAAGATGTTATTGTTGAAGGTGTGATTAAAAAAATTACTAGTTATGGTATGTTTGTAGATGTTGGTGGAGTTGATGGTTTAGTTCATTACAATGAAATTAGCTACAAAGGTCCAGTTAATCCATCTAAACTTTATAAAGAGGGTGATGTTGTAACTGTTAAAGCTATCTCTTATGATAAAGATAAAAGACATCTTTCATTATCTATTAAAGCTGTTCTTCCAGATCCATGGGCTGAAGTAGAATCAGAATTAGATGAAGGTGATACAATTACTGTAACTGTTTCAAATATTGAAGCTTATGGTGTATTTGTAGATTTAGGAAATGATATTGAAGGTTTCTTACATATTTCAGAAATTTCATGGGATAAGAATGTTAAAAATCCTAATGATTATTTAACTGTTGGTGAAGAGATTGATGTTGAAGTTATAGAAATTAATCCTAATACTCATAAACTTCGTGTTTCATTGAAAAAACTTTTACCAAAACCATTTGATGAATTTATTAAAAACTATAAAGAGGGTGATGTTGTTACTGGTACAATTACATCATTAACTGACTTTGGTGCATTTGTTCGTATAGCTAGTGTAGAAGGTCTTTTACATAATCAAGATATCTCTTGGGACAAAAATACTAAATGTAAAGATGTTTTAAAATCTGGAGATGAGATTGAAGTTAAAATTGCTAAAATTAATTCTGAAGATCAAAAGATTTCTTTAAATAGAAAAACTCTTTTAGAATCTCCTATTGATAAATTTGCTACAACGCATAAAGTAAACTCTGTTGTTACAGGTACTATCCGTGATATTAAAGATTTCGGTGTATTTGTATCATTAGAAGATGGTGTTGATGCACTTATTCGTGATGAGGATTTAACTCCACTTGTAAAAGAAGAGCTAGAAGTAGGACAAGAGATTGAAGCAGCTATTGCTGTTATTGATACTCGTCGTGATCGTATCCGTTTATCTGTTAAAAAATTAGACTATATCAAAAATCAAGCTTTACTTGAAGAGATTAATGATAATGAAAGTCACTCTTTAGGTGATTTAATTAAAGATAAAATCAAGTAATATAAATGCAAAATTTAATAAAATGGTTTGCTCCAATCGTAATGATTGGGGTGGCTATTTTTATTATATTTTTTGTATTTACTATTAATATCTCTAAAGATATTAGTGAACCGAAACCTTTGGTATTTACTAAAGAATTGGTTAAAGAAGATATAAAAAGAAATTGGTTAGATAATTTCGCTAAAACTGAACAGCAGGGATATTATTATCCTGTAAGTGAAGTTTATATTAAACTGAATTTAGATAAAAAAATTAAAGATTTAACTAAATATAAGTTCTCTGCTTCTATTTTAGACCCTTATCAACTTTTCTGTTTAAAAGAGGAGTTAAAAAATCATAATTTACAATATTATCTTAAAAAAGATGAGCATAGTTTAAACTTAATAATCTATTCAGATAAAAAAGATAAACTTAACTCTCTCGTTAAAGTACTAAAAAACTATCAAATTTCGGCAACTCTTGTGCCGTATACTGAGGAAAAATAAATGCAAAAACATACCGTAGTAGTTTGTGATCATATTCATGAAGCTGGACTTAAAATGTTGGAAAATGATGAAAATATTAATTTCATTATGGCAGCAGATGTAGATAAAGCAGAGCTAATTGAAAAAATAATCCCATTAGCTGATGTGGCAATTACAAGAAGTTCAACTGATGTAGATGCTAGGTTTATAGCACAAGCTAAAAATATGAAAGCAATAGTTCGTGCTGGTGTTGGTGTTGATAATGTAGATATCCCAGGATGTTCAAAAGAGGGTATTATAGTTATGAATGTACCAACTGCTAATACTATTGCTGCTGTTGAACTTACTATGACTCATATGCTTTCATGTATGAGAATGTTCCCATACTCACATGATCATCTTAAAAACCAAAGAATCTGGAAAAGAGAAAAATGGTATGGACATGAGATGAAAGGTAAGAAACTTGGTGTTATCGGTTTTGGTAATATCGGTTCTCGTGTAGCTAAACGGGCTCAATCTTTTGAGATGGATATAGTTGCTTATGACCCATATATTCATCCATCAAAGGTTACAGATTGTGATATGAGTTATACTAAAAATTTTGAAGATATTTTAGCATGTGATATTATCACTATCCATACTCCTAAGAATTCAGAAACACTTAATATAATTGGTGAAGAAGAGATTAGTAAAATGAAAGATGGTGTGGTTTTAATTAACTGTGCTAGAGGTGGTCTTTATAATGAAGAAGCACTTTTTAATGGTCTTAAATCTAAAAAAATTCGTTTTGCTGGTATTGATGTATTTATGAAAGAACCTGCGACTGATCATCCTTTACTTGAACTTGATAATATTTGTGTTTCTCCACATCTTGGTGCTAATACATTTGAATCTCAGTACAATATCGGTACTCAAGCTGCAACTAATGCAATAGAAGCTGCTAAAGGTATCTCTTTTGCTCATGCTATGAATTTACCAATTGATGAATCTAAAATACCATCATTTGTTAAGCCATTTTTAGAGATGGGACAAAAAATTGGTTTTCTAGAATCTCAAATAAATAAATCTCAAATCATAGCTATTAAAGTTAGTGGTCATGGTGAGATTGCTTCTTATGTTGATTCTCTTTCTACATTTGTTGCTGTTGGTGCTATGAGTCAAAATAGTGATGATACTATTAACTATGTTAATGCTGATTTTGTTGCGAAAGAGAAAGGTATTAAAATTGAATCAGAAGCTTTATCAGATTCTTCTGTATTCAAGAATCTTATAACTGTAAAACTTACAACAGCTGAGACAACAACAACTATCTCTGCAACTATCTTTGATGATGGTATTAAGAGAATTGTCGCAATTGATGGTTTTGATATAGAAGTAGCACTTAGTGGTGATATGATTTTATTTAAAAATTCTGATGTACCAGGTGTTATTGGTAATATTGGTTCAACATTAGCTAAAAATAATATAAATATTGCAGATTTTTCACTTTCAAGAAATAATGATTCTCAAGCATTAGCTGTTATCTTAGTGGATGATATTGTTAATGATGTTGCATTGAATGAATTAGCTTCTCTTGATGCTTGTCTTAGTGTTAACTACGCTAGACTTTAATCTTCCTCATATATATGTATTCTAAATTTATTTTAGAATACATAGCTTCTAATAAATTTTTTTATAATTTAATATCTAAAAAAACTATATTTCCATAAGATATGGAAATATACTCTTTATCTTAGATAGCTTTTGTTTTATTCATAAGTATTGGGATGAAGATTAGTGAGATAATTACAGCTGCAACAGTTCCAGATATTAGAGCAACTCCTAGTCCTCCAAATACAGGGTCACTAGCTAGAAGTGCAGAACCAAGTATAATAGCAATAGCTGTTAACATAATAGGTTTAGCCCTTGTAGCACTTGCTATTGCTATTGCTCTTCTTTTTTCTATCCCTTTATCTTCTATTAGAGATTTTGCAAAGTCTATAAGTAAAAGAGAGTTTCTTGAACTAACTCCCATAAGAGCAATAAATCCAATAAGTGATGTTGCCGTTAAGAAAAATGTCTCAGTTGTTACTAAATCAGCTATGAAATGACCAATAATTACTCCAATGATTGATAGAAAACTACCACCAAGAACAATACCACTAAGAGCAAATGACTTATAGTAGATTACTAGTAATAAAAATATTAAAATAAGAGCAGCAATAAAAGCTCCACCTAACTCTTTGAAAGTATCTAGTGTGACTTTCATCTCACCATCCCATCTTAATAGATAGTTTTCTCCTGTTTTTTTATCTTTCAGGTTCAAATCAAACATATAAGTTGTAATCCCTGCTACCTTAGTTACTTCATACTTGTTAGCAAATTTCTCTATCATAGTTTCTCTTGCTTCAAGTAGTGGATAAACTTGAGATACCATATCGGTTTCAGCAATAACATTTACCATTGTTTTTAAATCTTTATGATATATCATTGGGGATGATTTTCCCTCACTAATTTTTACAACTTCTGTTAGTGGAATCATCATCCCTTTTTTATTCATAAGTGATAATTGAGAGAGTTTATTTTTAAGTGTCTCAAGAGTATTTGAATTTATGGTTTGACTTTTTTCACTAAGTGATACAAAAATTGATATTTGGTCATTTAATTCTATTGTATTTTTAACAGCTACACCCATCCCCTCAAAGGCAAGATAAAGAATCTGATTTATCTGTTTAACACTTAATCCACTTCTGGCAATTTTATCTGATATAGGAGTTAAGGTATATTTTTTATAACTCTCATCAGCCATAACATCCACATCTACTAAACCATCTGTATTTTGTAAAATATTTGCAACTTCTTTAGATAATTCAATGATTTTTTGATTATCTTTTCCATATACTTCAACTACAATAGATGCTAATGTTGGAGGACCAGCTGGCATCTCAATCATTTTAATATTTGTTCCACTCACGATTGGCTGACAATTGC
>JAMOPL010000043.1 GCA_027064515.1 Sulfurimonas sp.
CCATTATCTCTACACATTCTAACTGCATCTATAGTTTCGGTTACTGTTCCTATCTGATTTAATTTGATTAAAGCAGAGTTAGCACTGTTTTCTTTTATACCACGAGCAATAAACTTTGTATTTGTAACAAAAATA
This sequence comes from Sulfurimonas sp., assembly GCA_027064515.1. GTDB lineage: Bacteria > Campylobacterota > Campylobacteria > Campylobacterales > Sulfurimonadaceae > Sulfurimonas. The sequence goes on from JAMOPL010000043.1 coordinate 136, forward strand.
TCATCACCAATAATCTCTGTTTTATCTCCAAGTTCTTTAGTTATTTTTGCAAAACCATTCCAATCTTCTTCAGCTAGTGGGTCTTCCCAAAAGATTATAGGATATTTTTCTATCCACTCTTTAGACATAGTAATGAGTTCATCACTACTTTTTTCACCAGCACCAGACCATTTAAGATTATATTTACCATCATCTGTCCAAAAAGATGTAGCGGCACTATCTAAGCCTATCATAATATCTTTACCTGCTTCATATCCAGCTTTTTGTATCGCTTCGATAATTAGCTCCATAGCCTCTTCATTACTATTTAGATTTGGAGCAAAACCACCCTCATCACCAACTGAAGTAGCAAGTCCACGAGAGGCTAAAATCTTTTTAAGCTCATGAAAAGTTTCTGATACATAGCGTAAACCTTCACTAAAAGTAGGAGCGCCAATAGGTACTGCCATAAACTCTTGAATATCTACACTATTGTCAGCATGTTCACCACCATTTAAAATATTCATACATGGTACAGGTATTCTTCTTGCATTACTTCCACCTAAATAACGAAAAAGTTCAACACCACTTGATTTTGCTGCTGCTTTTGCTGCTGCCATAGAGATTCCAAGAATTGCATTTGCACCAAGATTTGATTTGTTTTCAGTTCCATCAAGATCTATCATTGTTTTATCAATCTTAGTTTGTTCTTTTGCATCCATACCAACAATTACTGGTGCAATAACCTCATTCACATTTGAAACTGCTTTTAAAACACCTTTTCCATTATATCTTTTTGGGTCACCATCTCTCAACTCTACTGCTTCATATTCTCCAGTACTAGCACCAGATGGAACAGATGATGATACTTTTGTACCATCTTCTAACTCCATTAAAACTCTAACCGTTGGGTTACCTCGTGAATCTAAAATCTCTAAAGCTTTAATACTTTTAATAATTGAATTTGACATTTTTACTTCCTTAATTTTTTGTTTTAAATTTATTTAATTTTTTAAAAAAATTCATTTCATATTTACTTAAAATACGAATCATATTTGTAGAACCAACTACTCCGAGGGGATCGCCTGCTGTTAAGATATATGTATCATTTATATTTATTACTCCTTTTTTTAAACCTTCACTTATAACTTCACTCATCATTTTTCCAGGACTTTTATATGTTACAGAAAATGCTGGTACCACTCCCCAAACTATAGTTAAGGATTGAGCTATTTTTTTGTTATGAGTTATTGCATATATTGGCTGTTGTGGTCGATAACGAGCAATTTTTTTTGCTGAGCTTCCTGATGATGTAATAGTGAAAATTCCTGAGGTATTTAAATTATTACAAAGTCGAATTGCCGAATCATTAATTACATCCGCTTTATCGTGCATCTGAAAATCTGAAACTTTTAAAAAAGGATAATTTTGCTCTATAGCTTTTATGGTATTTACCATAGTCTTAACTGCTAAAACAGGGTCATGTCCAATAGCACTCTCTTCAGATAACATAACTGCATCAGTTCCATCTAAAACAGCATTAGCGATATCACTTATTTCTGCTCTTGTAGCAGTATCATTAGTTGTCATTGATAGAAGCATTTGAGTTGCAGTTATAACTGGTTTGCTGAGATTATTTGCTTTATTTATAAGCATTTTTTGAACATTTGGTACATCATAGTAAGGTATTTCAATACCTAAATCACCACGAGCGACCATAATACCATCGCTTGCCTCTAATATCTCATCAATATTATTTACAGCATCAAACTTTTCTATTTTTGCAAACAATTGTGTTGTAGCACCATTTTCTTCTATAATAGCACGGGCATTTTTCATATCATTTGCATTTTGCACAAAAGATATAGCCATAAAATCTACACCATTTTTTATACCCCAAAGCATATCTTTTTTATCTTTTTTTGTTAAAATTTCTATGCCAAGTTCTGTATTTGGAAAATTAACACCTTTTTTTGAATTAAGAATACCATCATTTTCAATAATAACTTTTACATTTCCATTTATAGATTCTATAACTTTTGCACGGATAATGCCATCATAAAGATATATATACTCTCCAATCTTTAATTTATCAAGAATAAATGTTTGATTTAGAGTTAATTTGTAGTGAGTATCATCTACTTTAATACCAACTATATCATCCTTTACAAATTCTAAAATATCACCGATTTTAAGTAAAAAATCTTCTTTAAGCTCTCCTACACGAATTTTAGGACCACTTATATCTTGTAAAATACCAGTTATAAGTCCTGTTTTTTTTATTGCTTTTCTAATACGCTTTAAAATTTCTAAATGATATTCATGGGTTCCATGACTAAAATTTAATCTAAATACATTCACCCCAGCATAAATTAACTTTTCTAAGTTTTCTTGCGAATCAGAAGCTGGTCCAATCGTAGCTACAATTTTTGTTCTTTTTTTCATTTCATCATCTTTATATTATTTTTTTTGATAGCTATATTGCAATGTCACTAAATAGCATATCCATCACATCTTGAGCATCTTTTTGAAGTTGCTTTAAATGTTGTGTTGATACAAAACTCTCTACATATATTTTATATATATCTTCTGTTCCAGATGGACGCATTGCTACCCATCCATTTTTTGTTACTATTTTAAGACCACCAATTGATGCAGCATTTCCAGAGGCATCACTTAATATTTTTTCAATTTTCTCACCAGCTAATAAATCAATACTTATTAGCTCAGCATTTAGTGTTTTTAACACCTTCTTTTACTCTAATGTTGCAGGAGCATCTATCCGTGCATAATATGACTTTCCAAACTCTTTTCCAAACTCTTATTTAAAGCATTTCCACGATGCCCAGAAGTACCAAAAGCAACAAGTTGAGTTTCTAAATTAGAATCTGGTTTTAACTCATAACAAGAGCCTATAAATGAAGGAACATCTATAAGTTCGCTTTGTGGGGTTAATCTACCTGCTAAGTTATGTATCATTTTAATCTCCTCTTAATAGTTTAGCACAATATTCAGGCTCTACACTATTTATAGCCATTCCTGTTGAAATTTCAAACCCACCTAATCTATATATCCTTGGTGTAATGCTAAGCGAAAAACGGTAATTTTTATCTAAAGTTTGTATAAATTGTTCATTTTCAAAATTTTCATTTAATGGAGAAATATGAAAATAAAGATTGTAATCAAAACGACCCAATTGCTTTTTGAGCATAACAAATACTTTTTTTATAATACCTGATAGACTGATAATATCTTCCCTAGTGCAAATATCAAGAGAGTGTATATTTGTTGTTGGTGCTATCATAACTTCAAACGGATATGCACTCGCATATGGACAAAATGCTATAAAATTACCAACTTGACTTATAAGTCTAGTTTTTGTTTTTAGCTCATTATAGATAATATCTTCAACTATTCCACGACCATGATGATGATAATATATTAAATTTCTTTGTAAAAAGTCTATCTCATTTTTTGGTACAATAGGCAATGCTAATATCTGTGTATGTGGATGCTCTTGTGTAGCTCCAGCATTTGAACCAGAATTTTTAAATATACTTAAATGTATAAGCCTTTTATCTTGTCTTAAATCTTTAAGCCTAATAATCATACTTCTTAGCCAATTCTCTATCTCAGTAATTTCTAAATCAGCCATACCACAATCGTGACGAGGGGAATCTATCAAAACTTCATGAGCACCAACACCAGAGATTGATTCAAAGAGTCCATCTCTTTTAGATATATCTTCAAGTTCAATTTGAACAGCTTTATAAAGGTTTGGAACTACCCTTGTTTTCCACATACCAGAGTTCGCCTCGTTTTCTCTAAGGGCATAAATTTCTGGTGGTGTTAATTCTTCATTTCCTTCACAAAAAGGGCATGAAGATTTTGAATTTTTTTTCTCTTGTGTACTGGAAAGATTTGGTCGATGCAATCTTTCTGGAGCTATTAGAATATATTGATTATTGAACCTATCTAATCTTATTTCAGACATTAACAACCTCCAACTCTAATGTAAATTCCAACTCTTTTTTAAATGTAGTTACAAAAACAAATGAGATACCTTGTGCAACTTTATCAAACCCACTTTCACTTTGAGAGATAGTATTTAAAATATAAGCAAAAACATCACATCTTGTATTTGTTTTTAATTTTATAGTTTTATCTGTAAAATCATCATATATCTCTAATTCATTAATAGCATATTCACTAAATCCATCACCTATATTTTTAGAATTGAAAGTTATCTTATCTGGATGTGCAAAGTGCATATTTAGTTCGCACCCATAAAAAAGTCCCCCCTCAAAGCTACTATCAATATCTATTTTTATATCTATATTATTTGTATCAAACTTATATGCTTTTTTCAAACTTGTAGTGTATTTTTGTGGAAGAAATAGACCTCCAACTCTTTTAAAAACATTTTTTTTCTTACTTAATTCAAACGGTTGATTTGCAAAATCACCAAGCTCATTGAAACTCAAAGATTTAAAATTTTCTAAACTAAACTTATTATCACTAAAATGGTCAATAAATGAATATTTTTGATGCCAATCATAAATAAGTTCACTTTTAAGTTTATCAACATCTAAAAAATCATTAGTATGGATAGTGGCTATCTCATCGCTTTTTTGTGTTTTTTGTTCTATATTTTTTGGATTTATTATCTTGTCGTGGTAAGCTTCCTCTCTTCTCATAATGGTATTTTGCCAGTTAAATAGTGTGTCAAATGAACCAAACTCCATCATTTGGGCACCATTTTTAAGAGATATAACAATGCTCAAGTTTTTAGTTAGGACTTTTAACTCCTCAAAACCATCATAATCTATATCTAATAATTCGTATTTTATCTTTTTCTTTGCTTGAAATTTTTCTAACTCTAAAAGATATTTATAAGCATTATCTCTTAGGTTTGGAAGATAAAGCCCACCGAAAACACCATGCCAAAAAACATCATTTGTTTGTAATTTATAGAGTGATTCAAGTGAGTTTTTATCCAATTTATCTTGTATTTTTGAAAAATAAATCATTCTTTTATGAAGATAATTACTCTCACTATATTTTATAAAAAAGTTTTTCCAAATACCACCTTTTATAAATGAGACACCAACATCATTAAAATAGTTATCTCCAACATCCTCTTTTAATTTTTGCATAGCTAAAGTTTGTTTTGCTTTTAAACTCCACTCGCCCATCTCAAAGTATGAGGTATTGTTTAGATATGCCAAACCTAGAGAGTGATTTTTACTCATATATTCACTATAATGCTGTGTTTGTATCTGTTCGTGGGAACTCACAGCTTTTAAAAATTTTTCAAGCCATTTTTTCTCATAAACCCACTCATGAGTTTTAGGCCAAAGACCAAATTTTTCGGCATCATCAAATATAATTGCTGCTGAATTTTCATCTTTTGCATGTGATAAGATAGCCTCTATGGAGCGTTCAACACTAAAAAATGGTAGGGCATATCTAAGTGATTGAGATATTGCAAAGAGTGAAAGTTTATGATTGTTTTCCTCAGTAGTATAATACCCATCCATCTTAGAAGCATCAAATCCACTACTTAAAAAGTGGTAATCATCAACTACAGTATAATCAATTCCACATGCTGATAAATCACTAATCAATGAAGATTCCCAAACCCTTTCAGTAAGCCATATACCTTTTGGTTTTTGACCAAAATGTTTTTTTAAATAACAGCTTAGTTTATTTATTTGAGCTTGTCTATCTCTTGAAGATATAGAGCTTAAAACAGGTTCATAATATCCTGCTCCAACCCATTCGATGGAGCCTTTATCGGTTAAAAACTTCATATTTTCAAATATATCTGGATGGTTTACTCTGATTCTATCAAGCAACCAACCACTACTATGAACACTAAATTTAAATTCACTATATTCTAGCATAGTTTCAAAAAATGGTTTATAACAACGCTCAATGGCTTCATCAACAGCATCACCAAAATTATCGATAGGTTGATGCATATGGATTCCAAATAATAAAGATACTTTTTTCAAATTTTTCCTTTATACAAACCAATTTTGACTATAATCATTACCTAAGTCAATTTTTAACTCACCAAATCCAGGTAAAATCTGAATTACACTACTATCTTGAACTAACTCAAATCGTATGGAAATTTCATCTATATCTATCTTAGTTTTATCTATTGCCATCTCTATACAACTTCCACAAACAACTTCCACTTCCAAATCACCTATAAAAGTTTTTTTATCTTTAAAATTTATAGTTCCTTTTAAATTTAATGGTTCTATTAAAATATCTATTGTATAAATTTGACAAAACATCTTTCTCTTAATCTCAAAGGAAAAATATATTTTTTCATTATCTTGTCCATAATGAATCTTTTTTACTTCACCTCTCTCTTTATCCATAGTTGAAAAAAGTTTACTCTCATCTATAACACCACAACCCATCCACTCAAAAAATGAATCTATTTTTCCATTGATAGTTGGTGATATATCTGATTGTGGTCTTAACCAAAAATCCTGAGTAGTTTTATCTTTAATAATAGGAAATAATATATCATTAGGAGGGGAAATACCCATAAGGTCATATATATTGATAAGATGATTACGAAATAGTTCATCAAACTCAGCACCAAACTCAGTAAAGTGGTCATCCCCATACCACCAAAACCAATCAGAACATTCAGCAGCTAAAAAATGCTCACTTATCTTATCTTTTATATCCTCATTTAAATTATTTTTATGTCTATCATAATCTCTTTTAGTTAGATATATAAGCTCCCAAGCCTTTGTTTTTTCACTATTTCCAACCCAAGTATTAAATTCACCATGTATCCAACTACCAGCTGCTAAATATGGCAACTTTTTCTTTGGTAATTTATACACTTCATCCATATTGAGAGTTTTCATCCAAGTTGCGTTAGATATATCATTATAAAGAGCATCAAAAAAATCATATCCATTATTTTTATAAAACTCCCAAGCATTTTCACCATCTAAGATAATAAAAACTGTCTCGTTTTCTCTTATATTTTGAATTTTAGACAACTCTTGTATAAAATTATGGGATGCCTCTTGTGGCTCTTTATGCCTATATGTAAAACCTATCAAATCACTTAAATAATGGTCACGAAATCCGATGCACATATCTTTATAGTTGTATGGAGTATAAAGGTTTACTCTGTCGTTTGAGTTTAACGAATGAAAAAGTATATCTTCATCTGTCGCTATCCAATCAATACCACTTTGGCGAAGAAGTTCTACACTTTTTTCATCAACAGCACCCTCAGCAGGCCAAAACCCATTTGGTTTAAATCCAAAAGTATCAAAAAACAGTTCTTGTACCTTTTTTATCTGTAATATTGCATCATCTTTAAGTGGAAAATGCTCTTTTGGTATAGTTGTATTTGGGTTTGCTTTTGAAGCATTATTCATATCTAACAGTAACGGAAGTATCGGATGATTGAGTGGTGTTGTAGATAAACTTATAATACCATCTTGATGAAGTTGTGTATAATATTCAAATATGTGTGAAACAAAATCTGAAAGTTCTTCTAAAAGTAAATTTTTATCTTCACCTACATAATCTCTTTTTTTATCTATCAAGTTTTTTATTAGATCAGAGTTTTTTCTTAGATAGATTCCACACCAAGATAATAGAAACAGTATCTGCAAATCAATCAATTCGTTATTGTTAAAATGTTCTTGATTATAGAGTTCTTTGTATCTAGGGAACTCTTTAACCATAGTATCAAACTGTGTACTTTTACAAAGCTTAATAAGCCATTCTCTTTCAGATTCATTTAGATTTTTTGGCTCTTTTATCCATATAGTAAAAAACTTGTCATACCTTGCTGGCTCATTGTAGTACAATTTCAACTGCTCAATAAGTGGAGCAGTTATATTAAAAGTAGCTCTCATCTCATTATGTCTAGCCATCATCCAAGGCATATCATAATAATCTTTTATAGCATGCAAAAAAACCCAAGGCATCTGCATAATACCATTCATATCTCTATAATCTGGTTGATGCATATGCCATATAAAACTAAGATTCAAGAAGTTTCCTTATTCATTTGCCCATAAGGCAATTTTTGCACTATATTTATCATAAAGTTCCTCACCAGATTTATCATCAATAGCTTGTATATAGATATTTAGATGTTCGCTATGTTGATCTGGTATCATAAGTATCCAGTCAGTTTTATTTTCCCAAATTTTAACCCCGTCTACTGTTGATGATTTTTTATCTTTAGAATCTTCTAAAAACTTTCTCATCATTTTTCCTTTTAATGCTTGAACACAATCAATCTTAAATCTTCTATAATAAAAACTATCTATACTAGAAACTAATTTTGATAGCTCAATATTATGACAGTTTAATAGTTCCATTATTTTAAAACTTGAGTATATTGCATCTCTTGTATATCCGAACTCACCAAAAGAAAAGTTTCCATCCACTGTAGCCACTAAATCGTATTGCATCATTTGAGAAGCTTTAAAATTAGTATATTTTCCACTCTCTATAATTAAATTTGGAAAGTTTTTTATATCTGGTGCCCATGTTGGTAGAAGTACTTTTTTCTTATTCTCTTTATCTGCTTCAAGATTAAAAAGAGACAAAACAATATAAAGTGTTTGAATCTTATCTAAAATCTTACCATCTTCTGTTACTAAGATTATTTTTTGTGCATTTGGATAGAGTAAAATTCCCATATCATAATTTAATGTTTTGACAATTTTTGATACATTTAGTTTACCTTCACTCTCTAAAACTTTGATATTTGATAGTTTTTTTTCATCATAATAAGCATTAAGTACAATATTCTCAACACCAAAATAGTTTAATAAAGTTGGGATAAGCTCTGATGTTGTACCATGCATAACATCAATTACAACTTTAAATCCTCCACATTTTATTATTTCATGATCAATTTTTTTCACTATTGCATCTCTATATGCTATGCACTTTTCACGATTTATAATTTCATGTATTTTTCCTATTTTAGAATATTCTACTCTTCTAAAATTTTCTGTAAAAAAAGCTTTTTCTATTTTTTTTGATGACTCATTATCAACTCTAATAGCTTCTTCGTTAAAGAGTGTAATTTCTGCACTTATACTATCAATTACAGATCTTTTAAAATGAGCACCACCAAAAAGAGTGTCATCATTTGCAAGAGCATATCTTAAAACAGATGGTGGAGAATCTTCTATATCTACTACATCAACACCAGCAGATAAAACTCCACCCAAAAATGCTCTTTTTAACATTTTTGAACCTCTATCTTTATCAGTTCCAATTATAATTTTTGAGCCTATTGGAAGTTGAGAAGCAAAAGCTTCAGCAAGTTTTGTTGCCATTTCACAAGAGAGCTCAATATTACTTTTTCCAGATACACTTCCATTCTCAAAGATAGAATTTTTATATTTGTTACCAAGTATCAAACTATGACTAACAATAGAAGCAGCTTCTATCTTTTTATCTGGCCAAATAATAACATCTTGTTCAAACACTGCAAGTTCTCCAACTTCACAACCTTGAGCCAAAATAAGTCCAGCTTTTGCAGTTACATTTTTATTTATAATATTATTATTACAGACTAAAGTATTATCAAATTTTGCATTTTTTCCAATAGTTATATCCTCCCAAAAGATAGAATTTCTTATCTTTGAGCCTTCATTTATAGTTACATTTTTTCCAATTACAACATTGTTTAGCTTAACACCTTTTTTAAGTATTACATTTTCATCTAAAACTACAGTTCCTATAATCTCAATAGATTTATCTAATTTATATTCTACAGGGCTATATAAAACACCATCGGGATACATTTTTTTATATCCACTAATATCAAACTTCACTCTATCGTTTAGTATATCTTCATATACCTCTCTATAGCTCTCAGGGTTACCAACATCACGCCAATAACCCTCTAAGTTATATCCCATTAAGGTTACATCTTTTTTCATCAACAATGGAAACAAATCTTTACCAAAATCAAAATTTTCATTTTTCGGGATATAGTTTAAAATTTCACTCTCTATGATATAAATACCAGTATTTATAGTATCACTAAATACCTCTCCCCAGCTTGGTTTTTCTAAAAACTTCTCTATTTCATCATCTTCATTTGCTATAACAACCCCAAACTGTAAAGGGTTTTCAACAGAGGTTAAACCTATGGAGAGTTTCGATTTTTTTGCCTTATGAAAATCAAATAATTTTTTAAAATCAAAGTCAGTTACCAAATCGCCACTAATAATGATAAAATTATCATCACCTATGTGCTCTTGTGCAAGCTTAACAGCTCCAGCAGTTCCATAATCATCATCAGGAATTACATATGTAATTTTTATACCAAATTCGCTACCATCACCAAAATAATCTTGTATAATCTCTGGTTTAAAATATAAAAGAACTATAAATTCTGTAATACCTAAATCTTTAAGCATCATCATAGTATGTTCCATCATAGGCCTATTCATTATTGGTAACATCGGTTTTGGTCTTGAGTGTGTTAGTGGTTGAATCCTAGTTCCAAAACCACCTGCCATTACTACTGCTTTCATTGCTACTCCTCTGAAATCTTAAATTTTTAAAACTGAATTTTTTGTTCCGAATGGTGAGTTAATCGTTTTAGTATCACTATCGCATAGCCATAAAGAATCATCTGTTTTATATCCAAATTGATACTCATTTCCGCATTTTAATACTTTTCTTAGATAAAGTTCACCATTTTTTTTAGGTTTCATTTCTTCCTCTTTCCAATCATTCCATTCTCCACTTAAGAAAATCCTTTCATTTGATTCTGGGATTATTGAAAATGTTACCCAAGCTTTATTGCCTTTTGTTGTTATCTTTAACATTTTAAAACTCCTAAAATTAGTCTAAATAATTTATAGCATCTAAATAGTGTTCTGGTAATTGATACTTACTAGACACTACTTCTTGAATATTCATAAAATTAAAACAGCCATCATTGTAAACCACAACTTTATTGAAATCCTTATGTTCAAGTAAATAATCAACTGCCTTTATTGTAAAATCAAAAGCCATCAATCTATCATAAACAGTTGGATTTCCACCCCTTTGAATATGCCCTAAAATACTTACTCTAGTCTCTAATCCTAACTTATCTTCTATCCATTTATGTATTTCACTCGTTTGCTTAGAACCCTCTGAAACAATAGCTAACACATATTTTCTACCATCTTTTATCTCTTGTGTCAATTTTTTTTCAAGTGCTTTACTATGAAACTCCACTTCTGGAATTACACATATCTCTGCTCCACTAATCATAGCCGATACAACAGCTAGATATCCACAATCCCTGCCCATAACTTCTACAATAAAAGCACGGTTAAATGATGATGCCGTATCTCGTATCTTATCAAGTGCATCTCGTATAACATTTAGTGCTGTATCAACTCCTAGACAGTATTTTGTACCATATATATCGTTATCTATAGTTGATGGAATACCTACAAAATTTATATCAAACTCTGAGCTAAATTTATCCATAGCACGAAAAGAGCCATCACCGCCTAAAACAACTATACCCATTATGTTATGCTCTTTTAAGTTCTTGTAAGCAATCTTTCTGTATTTATATTCAAAAAATCTTTTTGAACGAGATGAACGGATAATAGTTCCACCTATATGGACTATCCCTGCAACATCTTTATGATTTGCCTCTTTTATTTTGTTATCAATTAAACCCTCTAATCCATCATAAATAAAATAACTTTTTTTACCTTTTTTATAAGCATAATCAACAAATTTTTTTATAGCAGGATTCATCCCTGGAGCATCACCACCAGAGCAGATTATTGCTAGTGCCATTAATACTCCTCTTTTCTGTCAAGATTTTTGAAACCTGGTAATATTTTACCCTCTAAAAGTTCCAAAGAAGCTCCACCACCAGTTGAGATAAAACTAAAGTTGCTTGACTCACCACATCTATCTACTGCATCAGCAGTATCACCACCACCAACTATAGTATAAGCATAACAATCAGCTATAGCACTTGCTAGTTTAAATGTGCCTTTACTAAATTTATCTTGTTCATAAATCCCCATTGGCCCATTCCAGATTATGGTGTTTGAGAGTGCAACCGCTTCACTAAATAGTTTAACTGTAGCTGGACCAATATCTACAGCCATAAAACCATCTAGTACATCTTGAGATGGAACAACTTTTACATCAACTGGATTTTCCACATTATCAGTTATAACTATATCAACAGGCAGATAAACATTTACACCATTTAAACGAGCCTCTTTTAAAACTTTTGAAGCAGTTTGCACATACTCATCTTCATACAAAGATTTTTTCATATCATATCCTAGAGCTTTTAAGAAAGTATTACTCATAGCTCCACCGATTATTAACTTATCTATCTTTTTTAAAACTGCCTCAAGCAAAGTTATCTTTGTTGAGATTTTAGCTCCACCAATGACTAAGGCTATTGGTCTTACTGGCTCTTCAAGTGCTTTTGAAAATGCTTCAATCTCTCGCATCATCAAAAACCCAGCTACTTTTGTATCTACAAAATTTGTAATACCAAAAGTTGAAGCATGTTCGCGATGAGAAGTTCCGAAAGCATCATTAACATATATATCACATATAGAAGCTAACTTTTTACTAAGTGTTTCATCATTTTTTTTCTCACCCTCATAAAAACGGATATTCTCAAGTAAAAAGATTCTCTCCAATGAACATGTTGCTATCTCATCTTTAGACTCTTCAAAATCATCAACAAAAACAACTTTTTTGCCAAGAAGTCTCTCCACTCTTTTTCTAATATGTTTTAATGAATACTTTTCATCATATGCACCTTTAGGTCGTCCAAAATGGGTAACCAGTGTTATAGAACATGCATTGTGATCTATGCAGTAGTTTATAGTTGGTAATGCCGCTTTTATGCGTCTATCATCAGATATGTTATTGTGTGAATCCACAGGCACATTAAAATCAACTCTAATTAAAACTCTTTTTCCATCTACATCTACATCTTTTAGACTTTTAACACCATCCATAAATCTTATGTTAGAGGTCATTACTGCTCCTTATAGTTAAACATTAACTCGTAATATTGATCTACCATTCTTGATGAATCAAAATCATGTTCAATCTCACTCATCGCATTTTTTACAATCTTAGTCCACTTTTTAGGATCATCGTAATACATTGGTATTATTTTATTTTCTAAAATATCCATAAGATTTTTATTGTCAATCTTGTCTTGTTCAGCTATATTCAAATTTCGGTCAATTTCAGGTATCGTAAAACTATTTTTACCATCTCTTGCAAACTCTGGATGCCAACCATCATCAATAGAGAGATGTACAGAACCATTCATACTTGCAGTAATTCCACTCGTTCCACTTGCTTCACGAGTTAATCTTGGAGTATTTAACCAAACATCACTCCCTTTTTTAAGTAATTTAGAAAGTGAAAGCTCATATCCCAATAAAACAGCTACATTCTTATATCTATGACTTATCTGAATTAACTCATTAAATATATCAATAGCTCCAAAATCAGTAGGATAAGGTTTCCCAGCCCAAATAATTTGTACAGGTCTATCTGTATCTTCTATAAGTTTTACAAATCTTTGGAAATCATACTTCAAAAGTCCTGGTCGTTTATACTCTGCAAATCTTCTCGCCCAAACTATAGTTAATACATCTGGATCAAACATCTTACCAGTTTGGTCAGCCACTTCATCAAAAAGCATTTTTTTCAGATGTTTTTTTCTTGCTTGCAGTTCATAATCTTCATGCTCATCTAAGGCACGAATTAAGGTTTTATCTGTCCAATATTTTTTATTTTGTGCATTTGTTATTGAGATTATTTCACATTTTCCATCTACATCTTTCCACATCTCATTTGAGACTTTTCCATGTATTTTTGAAACTGCATTACTTCTTTTTGAAGCTCTTAATGCCCCAATTGTCAAGCTAAAATTATCATCATCTTTATAGCCAGATATTTGACGAACAGTTTCTAAATCAAGTTCATTAAAAAAGCCCATCTCATGTAAAAAATTTATATTGTGTACCTCATTTCCAGCAGCTTCAGGTGTGTGTGTTGTAAAAACAACATGCTCTTTAAGCTTCTCAAGAGAATCATAACGATTATAAAGTTGATATACCATTGGTAGTGCATGCCCCTCATTCATATGATATATATCTATTTTTTGGTTAATTGCTTCTAAAACTTTTACTCCACCAATACCCAGCACTATCTCTTGTGCTATACGAGTTTTTTGATTTCCATCATAGAGTTTATGAGTAATTGTTCGTGATAAATAATCATTTTCATCTGTATCAGTTGAGAGTAAAATAACTGGTGCTGTTCCAAAAACCTCTGGACGAAGCAAAAAAGCTTTTATAGTTACATCTTTGTCAAAAACTTTAACTGTTACCTTTACAGGTAACTCTTCTAAGAAATAATAAAACTTTCTAGTATATTCAGGGTTAAGTGTTCTATCTTCGTTGCGATCCTGATCATAATAACCAAAGCTCCATAACATCCCCACCCCTACAATATTTTGTTGTAGATCATAGGCACTTCTCATATGTGAACCTGCTAAAAAGCCCAAACCACCTGAGTAAATTTTTAATGCTTGATCAATAGCAAACTCCATAGAGAAATATGCGACAGAAGTTGAATATTTTTTTTGAATGTGATAACTGTGTAAGTTCATAATTATTTTTTTCCTAAGTTTTTATACAAGATTTGTTTTCCAAGCTCTACACCTGGCTGATTATAAGTGTTTACATTAAACATAACACCAACAAGCGATGTCAAAAGTTCATAATATATTATTATTGCACCAATATTATGTTCGCTAATTTTATCTAGTGTGATTGTATCACAACCTATGCCTGATTCAGTTACACTCTGCATTGTAGCTTTACATTGTTCATTTATTAAAGTATTGAAACTAGTTTTATTAATAAAATCAGTTTTCTCAATCTCTTTAAGTGAAATATCTGGGATGCTCAATGAATTTTGAAAATTATTTATATTAATAAATGTTATAATTTTATCTTTTGGACCCTCTATGATGAGTTGTAAAAATGAGTGTTGATCCACTGAACCAATTAAACCGATAGGAGTTAATCCAACACGGTTACCCTCTTTATCTATTTTTCCTAAAGATTCTCCCCAAAGCTGAACATACCACTTTGTAAAATTATCTAATCTATCTGCATAAGAAAAAACTACATTTATACTTTTTTGTTTGCTATTAGTATATAGATAATTTGCTTTTTTAAGTAGATGATTTTCATCTCCTCTAAAAAAACTATCAGTAAAGCTATCTGCTCCATCTAAAATGGCTGCAACATCATATCCAGCCATATAAAGTGGTGCGATTCCAACAGCACTTAAAACTGAAAAACGACCACCTACATTGAGTGGGATATTAAACTCTTTTATATTATGAAAAGAGGCAAATTTTGAAAGAGAAGAATCTTTATCTGTTATAGCAAAAATATTTTTTGCATTATCTAGTTCAAGATTAAAGTGATTTATAAGAGTTTTGAAAATAGAAGTTGTCTCAATTGTAGAGCCTGATTTTGAGATAATAAAAAAACAAGCTTTCTCTTTATCTATTTTTGAGATATTCTCAGAAATAGTTATTGGATCAGAATTTTCAAAAAAAATCATCTCTTTAGAATCTGGATTGATTGGTTTGAGAATTGAATTTATCGCTTTTATACCAAGTGATGAACCACCAATACCAATAATCACAACTTGAGAAAATCTATCTGCATCTATCAACTTTAAATCTGTTAATATTTTTTTAGAATTTTTAGGTAAATTATAATACCCAACCTTATCCTCAGCCATCTCTCTTTTTAAAGATTTAAAAACATCTGTTAAATAGTTATCATTTTCAGAAGAGGTCTTTTCTGAAAAATAATCAGAAAAAGTAAGCATTAGTTGTTACCGATAAATACACACATATCAACTAATCTTGAGCTATATCCCCACTCGTTGTCGTACCATGCTAAAACTTTAACAGTTTTACCATCTACTACACTTGTCAAATCAGGAATGTAAATTGAACTATAAGTTGAACCTATAAAATCAGATGAAACTCTTTTATCATAATCTACTTCTATGAGTCCTTCAAAATTTGTTTTTGAAGCTTTATCAAATGCAGCATTAATCTCCTCAACAGTTGTATCTTTTTTAAGGTTTACTGTTAAATCAACAATAGAAACATCAGGAGTTGGAACACGCATAGCATAACCGTTGAGTTTACCTTTAAGTTGTGGCATAACAAGGGCTATAGCTTTTGCAGCTCCCGTAGTAGTAGGAATCATATTTACGGCTGCTGCACGAGCGCGTCTCATATCTTTTGGGTGTTTAACATCAAGAATATTTTGATCATTTGTATAGGAATGAATTGTGGTCATAAGTCCATTTTCTATACCAAATTCTTCATCTAAAACTTTACAAATTGGAGCTAAACAGTTCGTAGTACAACTTGCATTAGATACAATAGATTCACCTTTATACTCATCTGTATTGATATTTAAAACAAAAGTAGGAGTATCATCTTTTGCTGGAGCACTCATCACAACTTTTTCTACACCATCTTTCAAATAAGCCTTAGCTTTATCAGTAGTTAAAAATACACCAGTACACTCTATAACAACCTTGGCACCAGCTTTTCCAAATTCTAACTCATCTAAATTACGAGTAGAACTCATCATAACTTTTTTACCGTTTATAAGAATTGTATCATCATCTAAAACTTTTGCATCTACACCAGTATGAACACTATCATACTTAAATAGATATTCTAACATATCAGCTTTTGCTGTTGTGTTAATCGCTACTAACTCTATATCATCTCTGCTTGTAACAATTTTTGCTACAATCATACCTATTCTACCCGTTCCGTTTATTGCTACTTTTATTGACATCCGAACTCCTTTATATTAAAAAAAAACTATCTTATAAGAAAAGTGTACCATAAAAGTTCTAAATCTTTTACTCAATAACTAAGATTTTACTACTATGTCTTTTAATTACTTTCTGTTTTAGAATAAACACTCCTATAATTACCAACAACCCAATCCCACTCACAACAAAAAAACCTTGTACCCCAAAATATTTTACAATAGGATGAGATATAAGTGGTGAAAAAAATTGTCCTGCAAATAATGCACTTGTTAAATATGAAGAAGATTTTATTCTTTTTGAAT
>JAMOPL010000044.1 GCA_027064515.1 Sulfurimonas sp.
TTCTATACTATCTTCATCTGCTTTAGCTGTTATAAATATGATTGGAATATTTTTTGTATTGTCATCTGATTTTAATCTTCGACACACCTCGTAACCATCCATTACAGGCATCATAATATCAAGTAAAATCAAATCTATTTTCTCTTTTTTTACAATATCTAGTGCATCTTCCCCTGATATAGCATTTACCACATCATATTGTTTTAAAAGTTCTTCTAATATATCTAAATTTATTGCTGTATCATCCACTGCTAATATTGTTTTATTTTTCATTTAGCTCAATCCCTTCATTATATAAATTTAATTACAAAAAAAAAATTTTATATTATACATAAGTAGTGTCGATAAACTATTCTTTATATTTTAAATATTGTAATTTGCTAATATTACGGTAATCAAAATATCAAAATTGACATAAAGTAACATTTTAAATCATATTTTTTTCACTAAAGCAAATAATATAGGGGGAATTTAGAATTAATTCAAAATATTGATAGCCAATTAAAAGTATAAGGCTGTATTAATAAGTTCATATATGACAATATAGGAGGTTACCCTCCTATTTTAACTCTCTTCATATAAAGTAATTTATTTTTCTGGGATATTATATTTTAAAGTAGCATTATATTTAGTACTATTTCTAACTAAGAAATAGTGCTAAATTATATGCTATAAAAGATAAAGTATAAGCTGTTATTGAAGTAAAAGCGAAAAGATAAAAGAAGTACTTTATACCCCCTGCTTCTCGTGTAAATACTACGGAGGCTGCTAAACAAGGTAAGTAAATCATCACAAACACTATAAATGCTACGGCAGAAGCAAAAGGGATATTTTTACTTATGGCTGTTACAAGAGAATTATCTTCCTCATCAACATCACCACCAACTGCATATAAAACTCCAAGAGTTGATACAACAACCTCTTTTGCAGCTAAACCAGTTTGAAGTGCTACACTCATTTTCCAATCAAAACCTAAAGGCTCAAAAGCAGGTTCAGTAAATTTACCAATTGTTCCTAAATAACTCTGTTCTAAAAGTACCTCTTGTAGTTTATTTGAAAGAACTATTTTTTCATCTTCACTAATAGCAGATTCAATTTTTACCTCATACTTTTCTTCTAAAATATGGTTGTGTGGATAATTACTTAAAAACCATACTAACATAGCAGCAGTTGCGATAAATGTACCAGCTTTTTTAAGATACATCATAGTTTTTGATGCAACTGTATGCCAAATAAGTTTTGCAGATGGAAGTCTATATTTTGGCATCTCCATAACAAATGGCTCGTCTTCACCTTTAAATGCTGTTAGTTTAAGCACTTTAGCAGCGACTAAACCAAGCATTGCACCACCAATATAAACTGCAAATAAAACATTTCCAGCCATCTCAGGAGAGAAAAAAGCACCAATAAATAGTACATAAACAGGAAGTTTAGCACCACAACTCATAAACCCTATGATAAATAAAGTTAAAAGTCTATCTCTGTCATTTTTTAAGATTCTAGCACTCATATAAGCTGGAATAGAACAACCAAAACCAGTTACAAGAGGGATAAATGATTGACCATGAAGTCCAAACTTGTGAAAGAATCCATCTAGTAGAAATGCAACTCTTGACATATAACCAGTCGATTCTAGAAGAGCGATTCCGATAAAAAGAATTATGATATTTGGCACAAAAAGTACAACAGCACCAACACCAGCAATGATTCCATCAACAACTAACGAACGAACCTCATCATTTGAAATTGTTGCTCCAACTGTATCTCCAAACCAACCAAAGAAAGCATCTATCCAATCCATAGGAATCGAACCAATCTCAAATGTTAATTGAAACAGACCCCACATAAAAAATAAAAATATTGGAATCCCTAAAACTGGATGGATTAAAATACTATCTATCTTTTCAGTTAAAGTTTTTTTCTCCTCTTGTTTTTTTTGCTTAACAACCTCAGCAACGATTCCTCTATTGAAAGAAGCATACTCCTCAGCAAAAGCCTCTTTAATATCATCAGAATCGTGATGAAGCTCAATATGTTTAGAAGCTTCAACAAGAATCGGCTGTAACTCTGTCCATATTGGATTATCATGAATTCTTTGATAAGTTCTTTTATTATTTTTTAGTAAATTAATTGCTACATTTCTATAAGAATTTTTTGCACCATATTTATGTTTATCTAAATACCATACTATTTGAGCAATCTCCTCTTCAACAGGCTCACTAAATACTAACTTTGATATTTGCTTATCATCTTCTCTAACTTGAACTACGGCATCTAGTAAATCTTCAATACCATCTTTTGTAACAGCTGATACTTGTACACAAGGGATTCCAAGTAGTTCTGACATATAAGAAGCATCAATATCTAGCCCCTCTTTCTCAGCCTCATCACTCATATTTAGAGCAATTACCACATTTTTATTCATACTCATAAGTTCAGATGTTAATTGAAGGTTCTTAGCCAAATTTGTTGAATCTATAACATTGATAATAATATCATAACTCTCAGCACAAAGGTACTCGTGAGTTACCCTCTCCTCTATCGTATAATCACTAAAAGCATAAGTACCTGGTAAATCTACAACAGTAAAATGGTAATCCTTATAATCAAACAATACCTCTGTTTTATCAACTGTTACACCAGAAAAATTTCCAACATGCAGATGTGCATTTGATACAGAGTTTATAAGCATACTTTTACCAACATTAGGTTGACCAACAAGTGCTATCTTTATATGATTAGCAATTATTGGACAAGTTTTTACTTGATTTTCATTCATATTTGTTCAACCTCAATTAGTTCTGCTTCTTTATCTCTTAAAGCTATTCTCATTTTTCCAACTTTAACCTCTATGGTACTTTTACCTGGAGCATGCTCTAGTATCTCTATCAATGCTTCTTTCATTATTCCAAAAGATAAAAGTCTTTGCTTTAAATCACCATTAGCATTTAACCTCACTACCTTTAACTTTTCGCCTCTTTTAGATGTTGATAATATTTTCATTTTTACCTCTTTAAAAGTTGTATTTTGCCGTTACTTGTAAACGGTTAAAGTCAGATTCTGTTTTTTCAGAGTTCTCTTTATCATCCTCTATAACAAACATAACACCACCACTAAACTTATCGTTAAAGTTATACTCTACACCAAAATTTTGCTCTACAATATGTGCTTTATCACCATCTGAGTTTTTCTTACCTTGAAAATCACCATAAGCATAACTAAAATCAAAATTTTTCATAGAGTAAGATAAACTTGCCATTATAGATTCAACCTCTCTATCTTCAATAATTCCATCTAGTGTCATTGTATCCATACTTGTAAAAAGTGTTCCACCACCAAATCCAGCAAATGATGTTTTAGAATCTTTTCTATCACCATAATTATATGCTAAGTTTACTCCAAAATCATAAAGAGAAACTTCTGCCATAACACCATAAATATCTGCTTCTATACCACTTTTACTTTTTTCATTTTCACTTAGGTACTGAGTAGATAAACCAACTGAGATATTTTCACTATACTCATAGTTATATGAAACATCAAGATAGTAAGCATCAAACCCCTCATCTACATTATAATACCAAGCATTAGCATCAACCAAACCACTATAAGTAACACCAACTAAAGCAACACCATCACCATCTGTATCATCAACTTTAGCATCTATCCAACCATCTTCTAAACCAGTATCTACACCCTGCCATCTATTAAGATAACCAAGTGTAAAAGAAAATTCATTTAACTCATAATATGCCATAAATGCTTCAAAAGTATTCTGTATCATTCTAGCATCATCAGAATCGGCTAAAGGTGTATCAACAACTTGTCTACCGACACGAAGAGTTAAATCATTATATATATAATCTAAATAAGCTTCTGTTAAATTTGTATAATCCCCATCACTAGAAGATAATTCAGAATTTTGTTTCTCTTTATCTCCAGTTGCAAAACCCAAATCATAAGATGTTGTAACAGCCATCCCAGCCCCAAAACCTTTATATCTTGCTAACTCATACTTTAACATACCACCAAGAGCAGTAGCATAATTATCCTCTGTACCTTTAGCTTTCATATCATACCCAGCATAAACAGTTCTTACTTCACCACTTACTTTACCATCAGTAAACATTTTTGTAAACTGATTAACTGTTGATAACTCTTCTGATGCTGATAAAAGTGTAGCTGTACATAGTATTGGCAATAAACTTATTTTAATTATTTTTTTCAATTTTCATCCTTTTAATTATTGAAATAATAATCACTATCAACTTACAGATAACTTAATTATGATAATTCTTATCAATTTGTATTAATATAAAAATGCGATATAATTCCACTATTACAATTCAAGGCTATATATGAAATTTTTATTTACACCCTCTTCCCATTTTAATCTTGCGAATCTATTTACATTCGTAAATATTACAGCTGGTCTTATGGCAACTTACTTCATCACTCAAAATAACTTTTTTATTGCTATTATCTTAGCTTGGGTTGGTGGTGCTTTTGATATATTTGATGGGAAAATAGCGAGAAAATATTCTCTTTCAAATGAGTTTGGGATTCAACTAGATAGTTTTGCAGATTTTTTAAGCTTTGTACTTGTTCCTGTATTTTTAATATTTCAAGCAGTTTATGTAACTTCACTATCTAGTGCTACACTTATATTAGCATCAGTAATTAGTATATATTATGTAATATCAGGATTAAGAAGACTTATACATTTTAATATCAATGCTGATGCTGGTGAGGTAGATAAATTCTTTACAGGAGTTCCAACTCCACTAGGAGCTATAATATTATGGCTTGTATATCTTTCTCATATATATCTATCTGTACCTGCAATTGTAGTTATTGCTTTAATGGGAATTATAGGGTGGAGCTTAAACTCTAAGCTAAGAGTGCCACATCCTTAAGTTCTCATACCTTTTTGAGAGTATCGTTTAAGCATACTCTCATTTCCACTCACTCCACCACTATGAACATAGAGAATCTCTTCATTAGTTTGTTCTAATAAACACTTCCACATCCCACAAGCATAAAGCAAATCAAACTCAATTCCAGTTTTTAAAAGCTTTTCATATATATCTAAGAATTCAGGATATGGTTTTGCAAAATGGTATTTTTTACAAGGTTCTAAAATTACTAAATTATTTGGAATTTTATGGAGTGCTGACATTTGCTCTTTTAGATACTCAATATCTCCAATAGCTGGTGTAGTATAAACTTTATACTCAGGTAATGCAAATGCTAAATAGAGAGCTGTTGTACCTGTTCCAGATGGTGTAGCAATTGTTCTAGTTCTTAAATTAGCCTCTCTTATCTCATCAGCTAAAACTTTCACCCCATCTTTAGCACTTTTAACAGCTCCACCTTGATCAATTAAAAAAACTTTTTCATTTAGATTTATTCTCAAAGAAGCTATAAAATTTCTATATAGTTCATTATCTATCTCTATATGATTCATACCAAGCTTTTTAGAATGGTAATAATTTCCATACTCTAACTCTTTTTGAATCTTACTAATTGGTTTTGTATAATAAACAAATTCCCAACCCTTATCTTTACACATTGCAGAGATTGCTAACATAGCATTAGATTGAGTTCCACCATATGAGATTATTTTATTAAATTTGTCTTTTGGAGTTTGTAGAAGTGTGTAGAGTTTTCTATATTTATTTCCTGCTAAATAGGGATCTATCAAATCATCCCTTTTAACAAAAAAAGTTCTCCCATCCAAGTTTATCTTAGAGATAGGAGATGAGTTCATATCTATTTTTTTAATGGTGGAACTATTTTAGCTTTTTTAGTTAAAGATTCCATTTTATTTTTCATAACAATTTTAAATTTTTCCATTTTCAACCTTTGCTCTATAAAAGTTTTCACTTCATCAAAAGTTCTAGTTTTCTTAGCTTTTTTATCTTCTACATAGATTACATGGTAACCGAATTGTGTTTTTACAGGTTGCTTAGTAACTGTTTCACTTTTCATTGAAAAAACTTTATCATTAAATGCTGGTACCATTTGACCACGAGAAAAATAACCTAAATCACCACCTTTAACTCCACTAGGTCCAATTGACTTAGTTTTTGCTAATTCGATAAATTTATTTTTTAAAGCAACACCTTTTTTAGATTTTAACTGATTAATTATATCTTTCGCTTCACTTTCTGTTTTTACAAGGATATGACGAGCGTGAACACTCTCTTTTTCATCAAATTCAGCTTTATTGCTATTGTAATAATTTTTTAATTCTTTATTAGAAACTTTGATAGCATCCAATTGTTTTTTCTGCCAAACTTGAATTGCTAACTCTTTTTTAACTCTCTCTTGAACTTTTTTGTACTCTTCTTTAAACTCTTTAGATTTCATAGTACCAATTTTCTTAGCATCGTTATAAACTAACTCTTTTGCTATCAAACTATCTAATACTTGTTTTCTAAATTCAATCTGTTTTTCTGGTGGAACTTGGTTAAATCTACCTTGAGTTGCATTCATTAATGCAGTATCTACATCTTCTTGAGTGATTTTAGCACCATCTACTGTTACTAGAGTTTGTGCAGTTGCTATCGAAGCAGTAATTAAAAGTGTTGATAAGATTCTTGTTGCAATTTTCATAATAGGTGATTCCCTTGATTTGGTTTGAATTTCAGAATTTTAATCTTTTTATACTAATAGTTATTAAACAACTTGTTAAAATACAGCTATGAAAAAAGCAACAAAAAAAGATATAGAACAGATTCATCAACTTTTTATAGATAGATATAGTGATGCCGTTACAGAGTTAGAGTATAAAAATGCTTACGAATTAGTTATAGCTGTTGCTTTATCAGCACAATGCACTGATAAAAGAGTAAATATAATAACCCCTGCTCTTTTTAAAAAATATCCAACAGTAGAGCTTTTAGCCTCATCAGATTTAAACGATATAAAAGATTTAATAAAAAGTTGTTCATTTTTTAACAATAAAGCAAAAAATATACAAAATATGGCAAAAAGAGTTGTTGAAGTGTATGGTGGTGAGATTCCTATGGATGAAAAAGAGTTAATAACTTTAGCAGGAGTTGGACAAAAAACAGCAAATGTTGTGATGATAGAATATACTGGTGCTAATCTTATGGCTGTTGATACTCATGTTTTTAGAGTATCCCATAGACTTGGACTTAGTGATGATAAAACAGCTCTTAAAACCGAAGCAACACTTGTAAAAAAATTTAAAAATAATCTTCATGCTTTACATCAAGGGATGGTTCTTTTTGGTAGATATATTTGTACTGCAAAAAATCCTAAATGTGAAGAGTGTTTTTTAACTGATTTTTGTAAAACAAAAGAATCTTTTAAAGTATAAATCATATTTTTGATATAATTTTAAAATAATAATTATAAGGAAACAAATGAAAACTCAAACAATTTTAATGCCATTAGATATGCACCTACACCTTAGAGATACTGTTATGTTAGAAAATGTTGCTCCTCTTAGTGCATACAGTTTTAGTGGGGCTATCATTATGCCAAACCTTGTTCCACCTGTGGCTACTTTAGAAGATGTTAAAGCTTATAAAGAAAGAATTATGGCATCTGTTCCAAATGATTATTTTGAGCCTTATATGACTCTTTTTTATAAAAATTACGATAAAAAATTCTTAGAAAGTGTGGCTGATGAGATAAGTGCTATCAAACTTTATCCTGCTGGTATCACTACGAACTCTGAGGGTGGTGTTTCATCTTTTGATATTGAAGAGATGAGAAAAACCTTAGAAGCTATGAGTGAGTTAGAAATTCCACTTTGTGTTCATGGTGAGACTGATGGTTTTGTTATGGATAGAGAAGCTGAATTTATGTCCATATATGAGATGTTAGCTGTTAATTTTCCAAAACTAAAAATCATTATGGAACATATTACAACTAAAGAAGCAGTTGCAATGTTAGATAAATATGAAAATCTTCATGCAACAATCACTGTTCATCACCTACTTTTAACACTTGATGATGTTGTTGGTGGGATGATGATGCCCCATAATTTTTGTAAACCAATTGCTAAAAGACCAGAAGATTTAGATGCACTTCTTACTGTTGCACTTGAAGCTCATCCAAAAGTTATGTTTGGTTCAGATTCTGCACCACACCCTCAACATGCAAAAGAATCTTGTGGTTGTGCTGCTGGTGTGTTTACTGCACCTATCGCTCTTCAACTTTTATGTGAAATTTTTGAACAATATGACAAACTTGATAATTTACAATCATTTGTAAGTGACAATGCACAAAATATTTATGGAATCTGCCCAGAATTTAAAGAGATAGTTTTAGAAAAAAGAGCTTTTACAATACCTGAACATTATGGAAGTGTTGTACCTATGTATGCTGGACAAACTATTAATTGGGCTATTGAGAGTGTCGAATAAAATACTTCTACTTGAAGATGATACTCTTCTAGGGGAGAGTATTGTAGATTTATTAGAGGATAATAATTTTACAATTTCCCACTCTAAAAATGGGCAAGATGCCTTAGATTTAACTTTTAAAAAAAAATTTAATTTATACTTGTTCGATATAAATGTCCCACTTATTGATGGAATCACTCTTTTGAAAGAGCTTCGTGAAGCTGATGATATAACACCTACAATTTTTTTAACATCACATAAAGATAAAGAAAAATTAAAAGATAGTTTCTTAAGTGGTGCAGATGATTATATAACAAAACCATTTGATAATGATGAACTTATATTTCGCATAAAAGCTATTTTAAGACGAACTCAAACCCAAGAGATAAAATGTATAAATTTACTATGCTTAGATGAAGAGCATAAACAATTTATATATGATGGCAAAGATTTAGAACTCTCAAAAAAAGAGTATGAGCTTTTAGTATTACTAATGAAACATATAAATAAAACAGTAACAAAAGAGAGTATTATAGATACATTATATAGTAGTAGTGATGTAGCTAGTGATGGAGCAATTAGAGTATATATAAATCGTCTAAAACAAATTTTACCTCAAATGAAAATAGAAAATATTCGGGGAATAGGCTACAAACTTGTTTCGTAATCTTCGTATAAATATTTTTATTTATTACTTTACAACTGTATCCTCTTTTTTAAGTGTCTTATACTATATTCTAATTATTGTGAAGATTCAAAATATATTTTTAGTAGTTATTGTTATGCTATGTTTTGTAATTTTATCTGCTGTTATGATATCAAAACTTGCCATTGACCCTCTACAAGAACATGTTATAAATCTAAGAAACCTTTCAAAAGAAACTCTTCATGAATTAAATCTACCAATTAGTACAATTACCACAAACTTACAAATGTTAGAAAAAAATATAACTACTCAAAAAGATTTAAAAAGAATAGATAGAATTAAAAAAGCTTCTACTATGCTACAAAATAGATATAATGAACTAGAGTATATGATTAAGACTCAAACGGCACAAGATGTAAAAGAGGAGTTCGATTTAAAAAAACTGATAGATGATAGAATCGAATTTTTAAACCCTATCTATCCTGATTTTGTATTCAATATAAATACAAACAGAACTATGCTCCTTAGTGATAAAATCGGATTAAGCAAAGTTATTGACAATATTATAGATAATGGTGTAAAATACTCAACTGACAAAAAGATTATAGATATAAAAATAGAAAACTTTGAACTAAATATAAAAGACTATGGTAAAGGTATGGATGAAGTTGAAATTATCCATATATTTGATAAATACTATCAAGCCAATACAGAGATGAAAGGGTTTGGAATAGGTCTAACTATGGTAAAACGATTTTGTGATACTAATAATATAGAGCTAAATTTCAAATCATCTCTAAATAAAGGTACAGAAGTAAAACTAAAATTTAAGGAATTTTAATGACTGAATCAGAACTAATGCAATTTGCTGAACAATCACTAGATTATGGTGTAATGGGTATTTTAATACTTATGAGTATCACTACTTTATGGTTATTTATAGAGAGAATGATGTTTTATAAATCAATCAGAATAGAAGATTATGAGCATAGAGATAAACTTGAACTTGACTTAACAGACAACATAAGTGTAATTAGTTCTATCGGTTCAAATGCTCCATATATCGGTTTACTTGGAACTGTTCTTGGGATAATGATTACTTTTTACACAATGGGTGATGCTGAAGCTGTTGATGCAAAAAAAATTATGACTGGTTTAGCACTTGCACTAAAAGCAACTGCTATGGGTCTTATTGTAGCGATTCCAGCTATTGTTACATATACTATTGTACTAAGAAAAGTTGAGAGAATCTTAACAAAGTATGATGTAGTTAATGATAGTAAAGAGAATTAATTCTAATGGCTAAATGTAAAAAACATTATAAAAAATTTGATGAAATTAATGTAATTCCATTTATAGATATTATGCTTGTTCTTTTGGTTATGGTTTTAACAACTGCAACATTTATAAAACAAGGTATCATCCCAATTGATTTACCAGAAGCAAAATCTAGTAAAAAAAGTGATGATTTAAAAGAAACAACTATATATGTAAATTCTAAAGGTGAAATATTTTTAGAAAAAGAAAAAATGGATTTAAAAACTCTAGAAGAAAGACTATCTCAAATATCAAAAACACAAACAGTTGTTTTGAGAAGTGATAAAGAATCTAAATTTCAAGACTTTGTAAGTGTTATGGATATTTTAAAAAGATTAGAACACGAACAGCTTTACATAGTTACAAAAGAGTAACTAGTAAGCTTTTGGCATCAATTTAATATTAAAATTATCAGCCTCATCCATTTTTTCCACACTTTTTATCTTATTTACAATTATCTTTTTAGTAGTATTAGTATCAAACTTTTTTTTATCTACTTCAGATACATCATGAAAAAGTGTAGTTGCTATAAAAAATAGAACCATAATAACTACAATACTCGAATAAAAGAGTATATAGTTTTTTATGTGTCCTGATTCAAAAGGATTATCCAATTACATCATCCCTGGCATTCCACCCATATTAGGCATTCCACCACCCATATCAGCAGGAGCAGGTACATCTTCTGGAATCTCAAAGATTGCAGCTTCAGTTGTTAAAAGTAAACTTGAAACAGAAGTAGCATTTGTAAGAGCTACACGAGCCACTTTTAGTGGGTCAATAATTCCAGCTTTAAACATATCAACATACTCACCAGTCGCAGCATTAAAACCTATGTTTTCATTTTCAGCTAACTCAACTGCATTTACTACAACACCAGTATCAAAACCAGCATTTTTAGCTATCTGCTTAATAGGTGCTTTTATAGCACGAAGTATAATCTCACAACCAATTAGTTGATCACCCTCTAAATCAAGAGAAACTTTAGCACCAGCACGAACTAGAGCAGCTCCACCACCAATAACGATTCCCTCTTCAACAGCAGCTTTTGTAGCACTTAGTGCATCATCAACTCTATCTTTTTTCTCTTTCATCTCAGTCTCAGTTGCAGCACCAACTTTGATTACTGCTACACCACCACTAAGTTTTGCAAGTCTTTCTTGAAGTTTTTCTTTGTCATACTCAGAAGTTGTTGTACTCATTTGAGTTTTAATCTCAGTAATTCTAGCTTTAACATTAGCCTCTTCACCAGCACCATTTACAATTACAGTATTGTCTTTGTCAATAATCACACGAGTAGCTTGACCTAACATCTCAATACTAGCACCCTCTAAAGTATGACCAGTCTCTTCAGATATAACAACACCAGCAGTTAGAGTTGCGATGTCAAGAAGCATTGCTTTTCTTCTATCACCAAAACCGGGAGCTTTAACAGCAGAGATATTTAAAACACCACGAAGTTTATTTACAACTAAAGTAGATAATGCTTCACCCTCAACATCTTCAGCGATGATAAGTAAAGGACGGTTTGTTTTTTGAACTTGTTCTAAAACTGGAAGTAAATCTTTAAGTGAAGAGATTTTACCATCCATTAAAAGAATCCAAGGATTCTCAATCTCAGCAATCATCTTCTCAGCATTAGTAATGAAGTAAGGGCTTAAATAACCACGGTCAAACTGCATACCCTCAACAACATCAAGTTCATCAGAGATTCCCTTTGCCTCTTCAACAGTAATAACACCATCTTGACCAACTCTATCCATAGCTTCAGCAATCATATCACCGATGTCAGTATCAGAGTTAGCAGAAATTGTAGCAACTTGTGCAATATCTTGCTTACCATTTACAGTTTTTGAAGATGCTTTAAGGTTTGCTAAAATAGCTTCACAAGCTTTATCCATCCCTCTTTTAACCTCAACTGGGTTTGCTCCAGCAGTGATATTTCTAAGACCCTCAGAAAAAATTGCATTTGCTAGAACTGTCGCAGTAGTTGTACCATCACCAGCCTCATCAGCAGTATTTGATGCTACCTCTTTTACAAGTTGAGCTCCCATATCTTCTAGTTTGTCTTTAAGTTCAACTTCACGAGCCACAGAAACACCATCTTTAGTGATAACTGGAGCACCATAACTTTTTTGAATAAGCACATTACGACCACGAGGACCCATTGTTACTTTTACAGCATTTGTTAGTTTTTCAACACCACGAGCTAAGCTATTTCTAGCATCATCCGAAAATATAATCTCTTTACTCATTTAATTATCCTATTATCCCAAAAATATCTTCAACATCTAGCACTAAAAATTTTTCAGCACCCATTGAAACTTCATTACCTGCATACTTACCAAAAAGTACAACATTACCATTCTCTAAAACTTCTACATCTTTACTAACAGCTACAACTTCACCACGAGATGGTTTCTCTTGTGCATTATCAGGGATAATAATCCCAGAAACAGTAGTATTTGCTTCCTCTACTCTTTTAACTAAAACTCTATTGCCCAATGGTTGAAAATTCATTTAAGTTCCTCTTTAATTTAGTTTATTTAATTGGTGGGATTTTACCATAAAATGTATAACGATTTATATCAAATAAAATTTTATAATTTAAGGTGTTTAAAAGGTTCTTATGATTATAATTCCACCCTACAAACGGATGTCAGGGTAGCTCAGCTGGTTAGAGCACTGGTCTCATAAGCCGGGGGTCGGGGGTTCAAGTCCCCCCTCTGACACCATCCTTAAAATCTCAAAAAAACATACTTTTAAATATTTTTTATCTACTGTGTTAAAAATGTGTTAGATTTATTCTAATTACTAGACAAAACCATTATATTATTTATATATGCAATGCTAATTAATTGTTGAAATTGATAAAATAAGATTATGTGAAAAGAATTTTTAGTTGAAGAGGGTTGAGATATCAGCCAATGCAAGTACATATTTATCAGATTTAGAATGTATCTCTTTTTCTAAATGAGTTACTGCTTGTACTTGAGTCATTGTATTATTACCTAAGAGTATCTTTAACTCATTGATAGCTTACTATTGAGCATCGACTGCACTTTTTTACCATTATCTCAAATCTTTTTTTAAACAAACTTCCATAATCTTGTATTTTAGTTGATTGTACTTAGATTAACTTGTGTAGAGAAGTATGTTTATATAAATATGATTTTAAAAATTAAAAATAAATATCTCTACCCATTTTTAAGTTTTCTAAGTGCCTCTTCCTCGTTATCTGTTCTCATTAAAGATTCCCCAACCAAGAAAGCATCTACACCAGCCTTGCTTAAATCATCTAACTGCCCATGCTCATAAATTCCACTTTCAGCTACGATTACTTTTCCGTTTGGTATAAGTGGGATTAGGTCATAACAAAGATTCATATTCATCTCAAATGTTTGTAAATTTCTATGGTTAATTCCAATAATATCACTTCCTGCATAGATAGCTTTAACCAAGTCTGGCTTATCATGAACCTCAACCAATGCTTCCATACCTAAATGTCTTGTGTATGCTAAAAGTTCTTTTAACTCTTTCTTACTTAATGCTGCTGCAATTAATAAAATAAAATCTGCACCATGAACCATTGCTTCAACAATTTGATATTTTGAAACTATAAAATCTTTTCTAAGTAGTGGGATTCCCACATATCTTCTAATCCCACCAAGATAATCAAGTGAACCTTGAAAAAAGTGAGGCTCAGTTAAGATAGAGATAGCACTAGCCCCTCCTCTCTCATAAGCCTGAGCAATCTCTAATGGATCAAAATTCTCTCTTATTACACCCTTTGATGGTGAAGCTTTTTTAACCTCTGCAATAATTCTATAAGGATCTTCCTCTGTCGCAGTTAAGTATGGAAAAACATCTCTAGGAACTCTTGCATTGTATGCTAACGAACGACCAAGCCAATCTAGTGAAAATTCTTTCTCTCTTTTTACTAAATCTTCTTTTGTTTTTTTAATTATATCATCTAATATCATCTTATCTTTTAACCTTTTTTTGTTTTGTTATACATCTATTTATCGCATCTATATGCTCTATAACCTCTTTATTAAATCCACCCTCTAACTCTATAACTTTATCCATATATTTTTTAGCTTTTTTACACTCACCTAATTTATAGTAACCCCAAGCTAGTGAATCTAAATAATAGTATGAATCAGGATCAGCCAATAAAGCTTTTTTTATAAAAGCTATCCCTTTTACAACATCTATCTCATGTTCTATAAGTAAGAAACCAAAATAATTAAGATACAAAGGTTTATCATTTTTAATCATAACTTTTTCAAATTTTTCAACTATCTTCTCTAAAGATTTTTTATTATTTTTATCCTCTAAACTCTCATAATCACAAATAGCACTTTTAGCCAAATACTCTATATCACCACTCTCTTTATAAAGTTTGTTTGCTAAGATAGAAGCCTTTTCATAATTTTTCATATCAATATATATAGTAAGAAGTTGCCTATCATCAATAGATGTTTTTTCTAAAAAGTTCATACTTTTAATATACTCTTTTTGATACTGATAAATTTGAACTATCTTTACTGCAATATCTTTATTTTTGTTTAATTCATAAACTCTTAAGTATGTAGATAACAAACCATCTATATCTTTTTCATTACTATAAAATGCAATAAGTCTTGAAGAAATTTTTAGCGAATAACCATGAGTTTTTGCATGTGTTTCTAATATTCTTATAGCTTTAGATTTCTCTTTTAAATTTACATACAATATTACAGATAGCTTATCTAAAATAATTTCATTGTAATCTTTTAAATAAATACCTTTTAAATAGTTTACAGCTTTATCAAACTTTTTTTGTTTAACATAAATATCTGCAACTAAGATATTGTTATCGATAATTTTAGTCTCTTCAGCTAATATAAGAGCCAGTTTTTCTGCCTCATCTAATCTTGATAGTTGAATAAGTGCAATAATTTTCATTTTTAATAAAATTGAATCATATTTAGGCATTTTAGTATACTTATCTACCCTCTCAATAACATCTAAACTTTTTGATTGCAATAGTAGATTTTTAATACTTCTATATAGATACTCTTTTTTTTTCGATTTATAATAAAGAGTATCATACAATTCACTAGCCCTATTATAATCTTTTATTTGTTCAGATCTCAATGCAAACAATATATACAAATCTTCTTGCTCAAATGCTTTTTCACTTGGTTTATATATAGTAGTTTCTGTCGGTATTTTAGGAGTTTTACTATTTATACATCCAGAAAATATAAACATAATAAAAATAGCTAAAAGTAAATTATTCATCTTTAATCCCTGGACACTCTAATTTTAATTCATCAACTCTTGTTTTATAATATTCCCAAAATGGAAAAGTTTTACATTGTAATGGACGAGCATCATAAATAGTACATCCATTAGAAAGTCTATCATAAAAAATACATTCATAAGAATCATTATGCTTAATCTCTTTAATTGAGTATTTATAACCCTTTTTAAAAAGATACTCTTTTACAAATTCTCTAACATCAAGGTTCAATAGTTTTGCTATTTTTTCTATCTCTATTTTAGTAACATATATATATCCACTTTCACCCGTACAACATCTACCTTGACAAGTGGCACAAGCAGACCAATCAAAACTATATGGATAACCCTCTTCTTTTATTATAGTTGACATTTTATACTCTGTGTTGAAGCTTTTTGGTTCATAATCTTCACTTCTTTAGTAAATTCATCCCCATCAATAGTAATAATTGGTTTCCAAATATTCATCATTGATAATGAACTATTTCTTACATGCACTAAAACCAAAGAAGCCCCTTTATCTAATTTTGGATGAACAAACTGAACATCAACAACCCTAAGTTTTACTTTTTCTAACTCAGCACAAATCAACCCAAACTGTGAAGCATCATAACAAAATATAAAATGAGCCTTAGGTTTTAACAACTGTGAAACTTTCTTAAAAAAATCTTTTAATGGTAAGTTTATATTATACCTTGCATTAAATAATATCTCATTATCACTTTTTGCAACACCATCATGATAGAATGGGGGATTTGAAACTATATAATCATATTTATTTGTTATCTCTATATCTAAAAAATCACATTTATGTAGTTTATATGGAATCTTATTTACTCTAGCATTAATTGTAGAAAATTCTATAAATACTTTCTGCTTTTCAACAGCTTCTAACTCTATTTTTGGGTTATCCCTTGCTACTAAAAGACCTACGATTCCACAACCAGCACCAATATCTAGTAGCTTTCCCTTAGGTGAAAATGAGTTAATAAAATTGTATAAAAAAATAGAATCACTATTATATGAATAGCCATTTTTTGGCTGATAAAGAAGCATCAATAACCTTTTAGAGTATAATTATGCAATTATACTAAAAGTGATTAAAAAAGGTATTAAATGATTATTATTCCAGCTAGATTAGCATCGACTAGATTTCCTCAAAAAGTATTAGCAGATATTGGTGGTTTACCAATGGTTGTAAGAACAGCAAAAAGAGTATCCCATCTTGATAGAGTTGTAGTTGCAGGAGATGATGAACTTATAATCAATATATGCAAAAAGCATGGAATTGAAGCTATGCTAACATCAACTACTCATAAAAGTGGTACTGACCGTATAAATGAGTGTGCGAATCTTTTAAACATAGATGATAATGAGCTTATTGTTAATGTACAGGCTGATGAACCTTTTATTGAACCAGAAGTGGTAAAATCTCTAATGACTAAACTAAAAGAGCTTCAAAAAAATAAAGAACCATTTATTATGGGAAGCTGTTTCAATGCTATAAATGCAGATTCTGCTAAAGACCCAAACTTAGTAAAAGTTGTTTTAGATGAAAAAGATAATGCTATATACTTTTCCCGTTCACTTATACCTTACAACCAAGGTGGTGGAGCAAAGTATTTTGGTCACATTGGAATCTATGGATTTAG
>JAMOPL010000045.1 GCA_027064515.1 Sulfurimonas sp.
CTCTTCTTTTTGCTTCATTTGCTATAACATCATAGATAAGAGTAGATTTACCACTACCACTAACACCAACAATAGATACAATTTTATTTAATGGTATATTAACAGAAATATTTTTTAGATTGTTTTCGTAAGCATTTATTATTTTTAGCATTGTTTTTCTTTATTTAAATCTAAACTATTTAAGAAACTAATACAACTTGAATAATCTAAATTGTCTGTATTATAAGTAAATTTTAAATCTTTAATAGCATTCCATTCATATTGAACTGCCAAAAATCTCAATAAAATATTTGCAAATGAATATATATCAATCAACTTCATATCATTATTTTCTAATATTTTTAAGAAATCAAAATCATTTATCTTAATTTCTTTATCAAAATTTATCAAGATATTCATCATTCTAATATCATTATGAACTAAATTATACGAATGTAAAGTATCAATGCCTTTCGCTATTTGAGTAAAAATATTCAACATATCCATATAGTTTAAACAACTGTCTCTAAAAAATATATTTAATGGCAATGCACTTTTAAAGAAACTATATTCACAATAATTATCGTCAATATTATATTTCTCTAATTGCACTATATATTTAGAATTAATTGCTATCAATTTATCAAATGGTATTCTAGTTAATAAATACTTATATTTATTTTTATAAATTTTAATAATTTTATCATTTAATAAATAAAAATTAGCAATTTCTGTTTCTATATACTTTTTCATTTAATACTTATGATTTTCTAAATCACTATCATTTATAATTTCAAAATGTCTTTTAAATACAGCATAAGATACATCTTGTTCAGAAATCAACAATACTGTATTCTTATCATTTTTAATCTCTTTATATTTAAAATTAAAATTACTTGATAAAAGCTCTTTTAAATATTTTAAAATTCCATCGTTATAAACTATAATTTCAATATTAGCACCTACTGTAATATCAATATTTTCATAATATTTCATCTATTTTTCCAATTTTATTTTTTATTAGGTTTCCAAAACAAAAATAACATTTTTTCCTCTTCACTTGTTTTTACTAAGTCATATAATGAATTTGAAAATTCTTTTGTTAATTTTTGATTATAAACCATAAAGTATTTTAAAGGTAATCTTTTAAGACCAACTTCAAAACCTACACTACTAAAAATCTCAGCTACTTCATCTAAACTATAATCATAAGCATTGTAGTTACATATACCAGCTTTAAACTCATCTTTTATAATTTTTCTTCTTTTTGACCATAATGGGTTTTGAATATGGCTTCCCATAGTTGCAAAATAGTAAGCATCTGGTTTTAAAATATCAAAAATCTCTTGAGCATGTTTTTTTAAATCTTCTATCGTATATATAACTTCTTGGGAAAAAACAATATCAAAAGAGCTTTTATTTTGTTTAAAAAAATCATCTGAATATTTTATAAACTCTACATTATCTATATTTTTCTCTTTAGCTTGTTTTAAAAGAGACTCTTCTATCTCTATACCAACACCACTTTTAAAACTATCCATCAATGGAAAAAGATGAAAAAAACTTCCATCTCCACAGCCAAAATCTATGATTTTTCTATCTTTATTTGTTGGAATTATCTCTTGTGCTTCTTCCATCATTGCTATCCAAAAAATCAAATTTGGATGTGGACGATACTTATCAAAATAATCTCTTATATGAAATTTACTCATTTTATTTACCTCGCAAAGCTTACAAAAATCTCTCTTGTATTAAATGTTTTATCTTCTAACAGTTCCATACTACAATCACCTCTATCATGAAGAGTCCTATGATTATGATGTATAAAAATATCCCCTTTTTCAAGATAAAGTTTTTTACTAAATTTTTCACACACTTGTAAAAAATCATATATAAGTTTTCTTTCTTCAAGTGGTTGAATAATATTTTTTTTCCAATAATAATGCTTTATTCTTGTTGTATCAAATCTAACTTTTATATTAGTTTTATCTTTATAAAAAATAGGTTCATTAATAATAATCTCATTATTATCTTTAGCATCATAATTAACACCATATGAAAGCATAGGTATTTTATAAGTAAAAAGTGCTTCTAAAAGTTCAGAATTATAAAGTTCAAGATATTCAACAATATCATCAACTTTTACAATATAGTTTTGTGTGATTTTTAAAGGGTCTTCATTCTGTACCTGTATAAAACCATATTTTGGTTGACTACCTATATCTACTGTATCATCATTATGAAAATTAATTCTATTATAGTTACATCCAGTATATGGACATTCAAGTTTTATATCTGTATATTCAACAGCTCCATAATACTCACCAAACTGTTTAACAAAAGCTTCAAATAAACTTTTTTCACGTATAAAACCAATATTTTTTACAATTATAAATAAATTCTTTTCTAATACTACTTTTATCTTTTTAATAATATCAGAAAAATCCTTATCATTTCTAACAAATTTTTCTATATCATCAGGATGAAAAGCTTTTATCTTTGATGACTTAGTAGAGATAACTCTACTAAGTTCATCAGAAATTTTTAAAATCACTATCTACAACTACTAGATGCACAAGGGTTTGCTACACCTAATAAATCGTGATTGAAATGGTGTTGAAATAATTTTCTTGTAGTTTCAAACCCACTATCAAGATTTTCTTTATCACCCTCAAGACCAAAATATGGATAATGGTGTAAGTAATGTCCAAATATTAATTGACAATCTTCCATATATTTTTTAGTATCTAGGATATGCATATGCCAATACTCATCAAGTTTAACACTCGGAGCAATAGCTAACTCTGGATAAGCAACATGGATAGCTAACCATTTTTTATAGTAGTCATTCATAAGAGAAACTTCTTCTTCTGCCCAACCATAAAAATTTACAAGTTTATCATCCATTTGTTTTAAATCTAAACTATTAACAAGAGTCATAGCTTCATTGATTTTATCTGAAGATACAAACTCTTCACTACTGATTTCAGTCTTTAAAGACAAACTATCTGTACTACTTGAGTATAAATGTTGTTCTAGCATATCTAAATCCTTATATTATAATGCTACAATTATATATATATATATTAATTATAACTTAAAAAAATGATATTTAATTTATTTATCCAAAATTTAAAACTTACTCTAATTTAGTTATAATCACACTTATAAATGGCTAGGAATTTTATATGAAACTAAAAAAACTCCCAATAGGCAAATCAACACTAAGAACTATCTTAGAAGAGGATTATGTCTATGTAGATAAAACAAAGATAGCTCAAACACTTATAGAAGATGGTGGTGGTTACTACTTCCTATCTCGCCCTAGAAGATTTG
>JAMOPL010000046.1 GCA_027064515.1 Sulfurimonas sp.
GATACTATTGGACAAATATTAATTTTCCAGTATTACCAAAAATACATCATACTCAAACACTAAAAAATATTATACTTCCAAAAGTTGATGAAAAATATTATTTTAATAAAAATGGACTTAACGAATTTATACAGGAGAATCTAACTTTTACTAAAACTCCTACTAAAGATGGAATAGTAAAACTTTTTGATGTACCTAAAAGTATTATAAATGACCATGAAAGACAGAGAAGAATCTATGACCTTACAAGTAAATCACCAACTATTTTAGCAAGAGCAGATACAACAAAGATTTTGTATAAAAAACGGATTAGAAAATTGACCCCTTTAGAATGTGAACGATTACAAAATATTCCTGATAAATATACAGCAAGTTGTAGTGATGCTCAACGATATAAAATGATAGGAAATGGTTTTAATGTGAATACAATTGTTCATATACTAAAAGGTCTTAAAAATCAAACCAATAAAGTTGAAGAAAAAAAACAGATTCTTTCTACTAAACCATATCAACCAACACTATTTGCATGTTAAAGTTTATTGACCTCTTTTCAGGGATAGGTGGTTTTCGCTTAGCCTTTGAAAGTGTTGGAGCTAAATGTGTATTTTCTGCTGAAATAGACAAACATGCTTGTAATACTTATGAAACTAACTTTGGAGATAATCCTTACTGTGATGTTAGTGAACTTGACCCAATAATTATTCCAAATTTTGATATTTTATGTGCAGGTTTTCCTTGTCAGCCTTTTAGCATAGCAGGAGAGAGAAAAGGCTTTAATGACACAAGAGGAACACTTTTTTTTGATATAGCGAGAATCATAAAAGCTAAACAACCAAAGGCTTTTATACTAGAAAATGTAAAAGGTTTAATAAGTCATGACAAAGGTAATACACTTAAAGTAATTATTGATACACTAACAAAAGAATTAGATTATAATGTTTCTTACAAAGTATTAAACTCTGCTGATTATGGTGTCCCTCAAAATAGAGAGAGAATCTATATAATAGGATTTAAAGACAAGAATATTAAATTTAATTTTCCATTACCTTTAGAAAATAGAGTAGATTTAAGTAGTATTTTAGATAGTGATTTAAAAGGTTCAGAGATTAGTGAAACTGCTAAATTTAATGTTATTAATAACTTACTAAATCATAAAAAATATAATGAGATAAAAAATAATCCATTACTCTTGGCTTATGAGATACGAAAATCAAGAACCACTTTTAGATATGATTCTATCGCTCCAACTCTTACAGCTAAAATGGGAACAGGTGGAAATAATGTACCCGTACTTGTAAATCAAATGAGAAAACTAACTACCCGTGAGTGTTTAAGAGTACAAGGTTTCCCTGATGCTTTTTGGATAGAGCCAAATAAAGCTCAAAGTTATAAGCAAATTGGTAATAGTGTTAGTGTACCTGTTATAAAAAGTATGGCTCAAAATATTAGTGATTCTTTGGTTTTAAAACAATAGTATAAATTCCTTTACTTCTACCAGAACCAGTAGTAATAGTAAATGGAATTATATAATTAGTTCTAAATTTTCCATATTCATAGAGCCAATAGGCTGTAAAAGGTTCTTCAAAATTGCCAATCCCAAAAAATATAAAATCTGATATAACTTTATCATCATTAATAATTTTTGCTATTTTTTCATTTGAAAATCTCTTGATAGCTCCTAAAGATTTTTTATTATCTGCTAAAGTTATAGATGTTAAAGATAATTCCAATTCTTTATTAAAATAATTAATAAACTCATTTTCATCAACTCCCCATCCTTTTAAAAGGTCATTATTTTTAATAAATTCTATCTCTTTTGTACAATATATAGATGCCCCACTAGCTAAAATATTTGAATTAAATAATTTTTTAAAAGTTGATGAACTCATCTTCATAATTTGATACTGCTTAGAATCCTCTCTTTTTATAGAGATACCACTTTTTGGAATATATTCTAACTTAAATTTCTCAACATCTTTTTCATCTAAAAAATAATCTTGTGATTCTAAATAATCTAAAGGTATATCACCCTTAGCTATAAAAACATCAGCTTTTGGTAAGATTTTAGAACCATTTAACTTTCCATATTTTTTATAAATCACTCTAACTGCATGATGGTTACTAGGATTTAATGATAAAGTATTCCAATAAGATAAATTTTCTTTTTTATTGAGTAACTTAACAAACTCTATTTCTTGAGTTGTCCCCTCTTTTGTACCTTTATTTTTCATTAGAAATTACTACTATATCATCTTTTATAGAACCCCATTTTAACTGAATAACCCCTCTCTTATTTTCAGACTTTGTCCCACCATTAATATTTCTATTCCATGCTTGAAATGTTAGTTTTCCAATAGATATAGCACCATTTGAACAATTTTTTTCAATCCAATCTACTATCTTATCACTCTTACAACAAACACCATTATCAACCGTTCCATAGTAAACAAATTCAGCAGAACTATCAGACTTTACACCATCAATAAGAAATCTTTTAATAAGTGGTTTCTTAATAGAGTTAAAAAAAGTTTGTATAGATTCTATAATTTGTGGATATTTTTTCTTAAACTGTGGAGCTGATAATCTATCAGATATACTACCTTTTCCATCAAGTGTTCCATCACCCCAAATAAATAATCTTATATTATCTTGTTCTTGTGGTGTAATTTCATAATTATCATCTAAGAATTGTAAAAAAGGTTCTATTGGTTCTTGGTGAATACTATTACCTGTTCCTTTTTTAATAGAATAAGTATGTGACTCATCACCTATGGTAATTTTCAAATCACTCTTATTTTGTCCTGCTTGTTTCGTAGCAGAAATTATACCACTGTAATTTACAAAACTATTTTTAATAAGTTCTTGTAAATTTAACTTTAATGATGAAATTACTTTACCATTAAGTGATTCTATTATCTCATTCTCATTATCAAAACCTGAAAAGCTCATCTATACTAACTCCTAATCCATTAGCCAACTTCTCAATATTTAATAGTGTAATATTCCTTTCTGCTCTTTCTATCATCCCAATATGAGTTCTATGAAGACCTGCTTTATGGGCTAATTGTTCTTGTGATAGATTTTTGCTTTTTCTTAATTTAGAAATATTTCTTCCAAATTGTATTAAAATATTATTTTTTATTGATTATTCACTTTTTAATAGATATATTAGCTATTATATATATTAGTATCAACATACAATAAGTAGCATTATTGATTTGTTTACTTTTATTCTTTTTAAATCTCGTTGGGGTTATAGCTCGAAAGGGAAAACAAAAGAGGAGTATCAAAA
>JAMOPL010000047.1 GCA_027064515.1 Sulfurimonas sp.
TTAAAAACATCTTCAACTATTATGCTTTGAGATTTAATATCTATGTTATTTACTTCAAATTGTTCTTGTGTTTTAGGTAAACTTCTTTTAGCCAAATCTACACTTGTAGTCTTACTCGCTCCACCTAAAACAGCATACACGGAAAAAGCACCCGTATATGAAAATGTATTTAAAACAGTTTTCCCTTTTGCATAGTTATCACGGATTTTTTTTCTCACATCTTTTTGATCTAAAAATACTCCAACCATAGCACCATCATCTAAATGAATAGCAAAATTTACACCGTTTTCTTTTACAGTTATAGATTCTTCGGCTCTCTCTCCACAGATGAAATCATCAGAATCATCAAGATATTTCCCTTTCCCATCAAATCTCTTTTTTTGGTAAATTCCCTTATAATCAACAGAGTTTTTCAAAGCTTCAAGTATCTCATATTTTAATTCATAGATTCCAATACTATACCAAGTGACAAGATAATAACCATTAAAATAATCGATAGTCAAACCACCTACCCCATCACCCTCACCATTAAAGATTCTAAAAGTAGTTGTGGAATCATCAGCAAAAAAATCTGCTCTATACTCTATGGATGATTTTATCTTTCGTGTAAAATAATCTACATCTATTTTCTCATCTTTTTTGGATGATAACACCCAACCATACCCCTTATTTTGAATCCCATAATAAGCTTTTGCAATAAACTTTTTTTTGTTATCAAAAAGATTTATTATCACACCCTCATCACTAAGCTTTTTAAAATCAACAATAGATTCTTTAGATATTAACGGATACCCATCTTTATAATCTTGCACAAATTCTTGTTTTATTATTAAGTCTAACTCTTTATTCATATTAGTTTGTCCTTATATGAAATTATAGTATAAAATTCATTACTAGAGCTATTATTAATACCTTATTTTTAAGGCTCATTTATTATAATTGTCTCCATATAATTATAAAGTGAGTCTATGAGCTGGTTAAATTTTTTTGACAATTACACACAAGAGATAAAACACTCTTTTGGTAGAGGAATTAATGCAAATATTTCCCCTGACGAGGAAGTTTTATTTAACAAATCTTACGAAGCATTTGAAAATAATAATATAATAGATGCTTATGAATACTTTTTTAAATCATTAGAGAATTTTACTAATAATATCTCAAATGAAAATATTTCAACAACTAGAGAAGATGATAAATTAAATTTCATAATTTATCAAGGTTTAGCAAAAGTAACAGGCTTTGTTACCGAAAAAAATCTTTATGCAGAGGTGATTTTATGTAAAAAATCATCAGCTAAAGTAGCACTAAAAAGATATATTTTAGAAAGAAATTACCAACTAACTTATACCAACTATTGTAGTGACGATTCTAATTTAAAACTAAAACTATATCTTGATAATATTACAATAAATCCACATAAAATATTTTTCCCATTAAGAGAGATAGCATTAAATGGCGACTATGACAAAGAGTTCGCTAAAAGTGAATTTAGTGATATAGTTTTAGATGATATTAAACATTTAAAAACAGTTGATAATCAAGAGTTGAAAATTAAATACAACTATTTACATACCTTAGTAGATAAAGTTTATAAAAAAATCAAAACATTTCCATCAAATGACAACTCTGGAATGCAAGCATTTAGTTTTTTATATCTACTATTTAAAATAGATTATCTACTTGTCCCAAGACATAAGATATATCAAAAAATGAGTAAAAAAATAATTAATTATTTTAATGATGAAAATGGAACGATAGAGTTTAAAAATGAGGAGTTAAAAGAGTATATAGATAGTTTAATAAGTATGAGCTTTGAGCAATTTTCAGAAAATTTTTACAATGCTAAATATACTTTTAGTCAAACAGAAAAAACATCTCATGAAGATATAAATATATTTATAACAGAATCTTTAAAGAAAATTAGATGGTATAAAAACAATCGCTATACTCAAGTGATACCTATGATATACAAATATATAGCACTCTACATTCTTTATAATTATGGTCTTCATCCTGTAACAAAAGGGCTACTACACACTTTAGTTGAGATACAAAATAGAGACTTCTTTGAACAACTTGATTATCAAACTTTATATAATGAAAAGA
Source organism: Sulfurimonas sp. (assembly GCA_027064515.1). GTDB lineage: Bacteria > Campylobacterota > Campylobacteria > Campylobacterales > Sulfurimonadaceae > Sulfurimonas. Next base: position 2,110 of record JAMOPL010000047.1, read on the forward strand.
CAGAAGTTTTTTCTAAAAGAGCTATTATATCAAGAATAGAAAATATAATAGAACCTTACCAAGATAAGTTTAAACTACTTGAGCCTTTTGGAAATGAACTAAACTATACATCTTTAAATGAGTTTAGTAATAGTTTTTATCAACAAATAATGAACCTAAATTTTGAGGAGATTTAATGAATACTCAAACAATACTAGAAAAATATATAGAAAACATAATTCAAATAATGACACCTTATGGAACAGGAACTGGCTTTATCATAGATGATTTGATAATTACAAACTCTCATGTAGTTGGTGGATTAAAAGAGGTTGTAATAGCTTCAAAAGAGATAAAAAGAAAAGTTTCAAAAGTTATTTATGATGACCAATATCTTGATTTGGCTTTTATAAAACTAGACAATTACCAACCAAAAACAGCTCTTATACTATCTCAAACAATGGTTGAAGATGGAGATACTACAGTAGCAATTGGACACCCCTATGGTTTAAACTATTCTGCTACTGAGGGGATTGTTTCTAAGGCATCAAGATTCCAAGATAATTTAGAGTATATCCAAACAGATACAGCGATAAATCCAGGGAATAGTGGTGGACCACTTTTAAATGATAATGGTGAAGTGGTTGGTGTAAATACTTTTATTATTCAAAATGCTAATAATTTAGGATTTGCTCTGCCATATTTTTATGTTGAAGAGGCTATAAAATCTTTTAAAGAATTAAAAAGAGAAGATATTATTAAATGTACATCATGTAAAAATTTAATAGATGAAGAAAATATAAAAAATGATTATTGCCCTAACTGTGGAACTAAACTCGAAGTTGCAAAACTGAGAAGAAAAGGTTATAAGCCTAGTGGTGCTACAAAGCTATTAGAAACTATTTTAGAAAAACTTGATATTGATGTAAATCTAGCAAGAAGAAGTCAAGTATCTTGGCTTATTGATAGACAAAGTGCAAGAGTTGAAATTAACTACTATGAAAATGGAGTTATTATTGGAGATTCTAAGCTTTGTGGAATCCCACAAAATAATATTGAAGATATATATGACTATATCCTTAGTGAAAATAACAGTCTTTCATATTTACAGTTTTCTATAAATGAAAATAGTATCTATCTATCTTATCTAATAGTAGACACATCTCTAACAATAGATGAAGGAACAACAGCACTAAAAAGATTGTTCGAGCTTTCTGATAAATATGATAATATTTTAATAGAAAAATTTGGTGCAATAAAACAAAAAAAACAAGAGGATTAAAAATGAATGAATTTTTAACATTTAATGTAAACTTAGATAATTTTATAGATGAATTAAACTCTATAATAGAACAAAATCAAAAGAAAATAGAAAAACTTTTAGAGATTGAGAATAAAAGCTTTTCAAATTTTGTAAAACCTTTAGAGATGATGGATGAGTATTTAGAACAATTTTTCACACCATTATCACATCTTAACTCTGTTAATAATTCAGATGAAACTCAAAAAGTTTATACAGAATCTTTACCAATTATTACAGAATACTCAACGAAACTTTCTCAGAATTTAGAGATTTACAAAGCCTACAAAACTATTCAATCAAATGAAAATGATGATTTACATCAAGCACAAAAAAGAGTTTTAGAGTTAAATATACAAAACTTTGAATTAAGTGGTGCTCATTTAGATGAAAAAACTAAAGCTAGATTACAAGAGATAAATATTAAAAAAAGTGAACTGTCAAATAATTTTTCTCAAAATTTACTTGATGCAACTAATGCTTATGAAAAAATAATCACTAATGAAAAAGATATAGAGGGGATACCAAATAGCGATATTCAATCAGCAAAATTTGAAGAAGATGGTGAGATAAAATACAGATTTACACTGCAAATGCCATCATACATAGCATATATGACTTATGGGAAAAATAGAGAGATTCGTGAAGAGTTATATAAAGCCTATGTGTCAAGAGCCCCTCAGAATGCAAAAATCATTGATGAACTTTTATCATTAAAAGATGAGATGAGTAAGCTTTTAGGCTTTGATAACTATGCTTCATACTCAATAGCCTCGAAAATGGCAACTGATGAAAAAAGTGTTTTAAACTTTCTTGAAACTCTAGTCAAAGATTCAAAAGCTCAGGCAATAGAGGAACTAAAAGAGGTACAAAATATTAGTTCTACTAAACTAGAGAGTTTTGACAGTGCTTATTACAGTGAGATTCTAAAAAAAGAGAAATATGATATAGATGAGGAGTTGTATAGACCCTACTTTGAGCAGTCAAATGTAATTAATGGGATGTTTGACTTCTTAGAGAAACTTTTTGGAATTAGATTTGAAGCTGTTGAGGAATCTTTATGGGATGACAAAGCAAAATCATATAATCTATATCTAAATGAAAAACTTATCGCTAGATTATATACTGACCTTGAAGCTAGAAAAACAAAAAGAGGTGGTGCGTGGATGCATAATTGGCAGACCCACTGTAAAGATGAAAATAATAAAGAGCAACTTGCATCTGCATTTATTGTTTGTAATTTCCCTGCATCTAGTGATGATAATCCATCTTTGTTAAGACATGATGATGTTGTAACTCTATTTCATGAGATGGGACATGCAATTCACCATATGCTAAGTGATGTAGATGAAAATGAAGTAAGTGGTGTAAATGGTGTTGAGTGGGATGCTGTTGAGTTTCCATCACAATTTTTAGAGAACTTTGCTTATGAACCAGAAGTATTAAAACTTTTTGCTTCACATTACAAAACTAAAGAGATAATATCTGATGAGATGATTCAAAAGCTAGTAAAAAGCAAAAACTTTCTAAGTGCATCAGGTATGTTAAGACAACTAGAGTTCTCTCTCTTTGATTTTAAACTTCATACAAAAGCATATAAAGGTAATGAAGTTCAAAACCTACTAGATAAGATTAGAGAGGATACTGCACTTATAAAAACACCATCATATAATAAGTTTCAAAATGGTTTTGCACATATTTTTGCTGGTGGTTATGCTGCTGGTTATTATAGTTACAAATGGGCAGAAGTTTTAAGTGCTGATATGTTTTATAGTGTAATTGATGAGGGAATCTTTAACTCTCAAAGTGCTAAAAACTACTTAAATATAATTCTAAAAAATGGTGGCTCAAAAAGTATGAGTAAACTATTTGTTGAGCTTATGGGAAGAGAAGTAGAACCTAAGAATCTACTTAGACTAAATGGAATTAAATAATGAAATACCTTTTATTATTTTTACTAACTACTACATTTTTATTTGGAGATAAAATGATAACCATCGCTACTTATAATGTAGAAAATCTTTTTGATGTTAGTAAAAGTAAAAATAGATATTCTGAGTATAAACAAGGTTCTAAACTAAACTGGAATCATAAAAACTATAAAATAAAACTACAAAATATAGCCAGAGTTATAAAGGGAATTAATGCAGATATAATCTCCCTACAAGAGATTGGTTCTCTACAAGCACTAAAAGATTTAAAATATGTTTTAAAAGAGTTTGGACTCTATTATCAGTATTACAAAATTGCTGATAGAAAAGGGACAACAGTAAAAGTAGCTATTTTAAGTAAGATTCCATTTGTATACAATAAAGAGTTAAGCATTAATTCCTCTATGAGATATAGAAATATTTTAGAAACTAAGTTTACCATTAATGGTAAAGATTTATATATTTTTACAAATCACTGGAAAGCGAAAAGTGGATCTGAGAGTATGAGAATAACTTGTGCAATGGAATTAAGATATAGAATCTCTGAAATTGGTTATGACAAAAATATAATTTTGGTAGGTGATTTTAATTCTGATTATGAAGAATATATAAAATTTAAAAGAAAAAGAAGATTAAATGATACTAATGGAAAAACAGGTATAAACCATATTTTAAGAACATTAAAACAAACTAAAAAAGTTAAATATGTGAAATATGAAAAAAATAACTTTTATAACCTTTGGTATGATGCAAATGAAGAGGATAGATATAGCTATATATATAGAGGTAAGAAAGAAGCACTTGATAATATTTTAGTTTCACAATCTCTAATTCAAAATAGTGGTATCTACTATAAATCTTCTAGTATTCACTCTTATAAAAGAGATTTTTTATTTAAAAAGAATAAAATTTATAGATGGCAAACTACAAAAAGTAAACCTAGAAGACATAAGGGAAAAGGTTATTCCGATCATCTTGCTGTTGTAGGTAAATTTATTGTTAAGAGTTAATTAAAGATAAAAAAGAAACTATCAATCTTCCATATTAACATTAAATATATTCAATTAATTACTTAGTTGATTCTTTATATATTTACTATGTTATAAATCTAATATAACGATAAAAAAAGATTATATTGAAAAAGAGTTATGATATATGGGAAATTCCATATATCATAAACAGTAATTAAAGATTAATTACTGAAATAGAGAGATAAGTACACCAGCTGCTACGGCAGAACCGATAACACCTGCAACATTTGGACCCATTGCATGCATTAAAAGCATATTTGTACGGTCATATTCCATACCCACTTTATTTGATACACGAGCTGCCATTGGAACTGCTGAAACACCAGCTGAACCGATTAATGGATTTACTTTATGTCCAGGGAACATATTCATAATCTTAGCCATTATTACACCAGAAGCAGTACCTACTGAGAATGCAATAATACCAAGAGCCATAATAAACATAGTATCAGGAACTAAAAACTGATCAGATGCCAGTTTAGAACCAACACCAAGACCTAAGAAAATAGTTACTGTATTGATAAGTGAATTTTGAAGAGTATCATTCAAACGCTCAACAACACCAGATTCTTTTAAGAAATTACCAAACATAAATGCACCAATTAGTGGTGTAGATTCTGGTAAAACTAAAATAGCAAGAGTTAGAACCATAATAGGAAAAACAAGTTTCTCTAAACGAGATACATGACGAAGTGTAGTCATCTTGATTTTTCTTTCAGCTTCAGTTGTTAATGCTTTCATAATCGGAGGTTGAATAATAGGAACCATAGCCATATATGAATAAGAAGCAACTGCAATAGCACCTAAAAGTTCAGGAGCAAGTTTCGTAGCAATAAAAATCGAAGTTGGACCATCTGCTCCACCAATGATTGAGATAGCTGATGCTTGTTGCAAAGTAAAATCTACAAAACCAGCTTGAGATAATGCAACTGCACCAACAAGTGTTCCAAAGATACCAAACTGTGCTGCTCCACCAAGTAGTGCAGTTTTAGGGTTTGACAAAAGTGGACCAAAATCAGTCATCGCACCAACACCCATAAATATAATAATTGGGAACATCTCATTTGATAAACCCATATCATAAATAACACCTAAGAAACCATGATCTCCTGCTATACCAGCGACTGGAATATTTGCAAGTAAACCACCAAATGCGATTGGTAAAAGAAGTAGTGGTTCAAAACCTTTCTTAATTGCTAACCAAAACAAAAAGAAAGTAACAAGAATCATAATAATACGACCCCATGATTTATGAAAATCACTCATTTTTGAACCATTAGCACTTAACTCATTTGGATCAGGATGCATAAATGCAGCAATACCTGTTGAGTTTAAAAATCCACCAATCATTTCAGATAATGGTTGAGATTTGTAAGTCTCCTCCTGATGAGTAGAAAGAGTTTCAGTTGAATGAATTGTATTTGCACTAACAGAGGTAAAACTAAATATCATAAAAAGTGCAAGTAATTTTAAAACTATAAACTTCATATTCTTATCCTATTACTGCTACAACTTGACCCTCTACAACTTTGTCATTTGTAGCTACATCAATAGATTTCACAACACCACCTTTTGGTGCAACTACATCAATTTCCATTTTCATAGATTCTAAAATCATTATCACATCACCCTCATTAACGCTTTGACCTGGATTTGCAACTAATTTCCAAACATTACCTGGTAAAAGAGCTTTGATTGTTACTTCATTATCTGATAGAACTGGAGCTGAAGTACTTGCACTTTCACCATTTACTGCTGTAACTTGAATATCTGCATCACCCTCTGCAACTTGAACACTAAACTTTTGACCATCTACTACTACTGTATAATTTCCGTTACCCATATTTGAACTTCCTTCGCAATCTTTTTTCATCTCTGAAATTTTTCTAATATTTAGCTCACCCTCACCTTTTAGGAAAGCTATACCTTTTTCTTGACACGCAGCTACTATAAAGATATTTTCTTCAGTTATCTCTAAATTTTCTGCTTTTAATTTATCAATAGCATGTTGAAGAGATTTTGTTTCATCAGCATTTGCAATATCAATAGCATTTTTAGTCGTAGGCTCTAAACCTAATTTTTCTGAAGCAATTTTAACAATCTCTGGGTCTGGAGCAACTGGAGTTTTACCAAAATAACCAAGAACCATTTTTCCATAACCTGGAGCGATAGCTTTCCAAGGACCTTGCATAACATTGTTGAGTGCTTGTTGGAAATAAAACTGAGAAACTGGAGTTACAGATGTACCATAACCACCTTTTTCAACAACCTCTTGCATTGCAGCAATTACTTCAGGGAATTTATCTAAGATATCATTATCTCTCATCATCTGAGTATTAGCAGTCAATGCACCACCTGGCATTGGTGAGAAAGGGATAATTGGAGAAACCATAGTAGCTTCAGGTGGAACAAAATAATCAGATAAAGATGCTTGAAGCTCTTTTTCATAAGTTAATATTTTTCCAATCTCTAAACCACCAAGATCATAATTCATACCTTTTGTAGCATGAAGCATTGTTAAAATATCTGGTTGAGAAGTTCCACCACTTACAGGAGAAGCAGCCATATCTATACCATCAATACCAGCTTCAAGTGCTGCCATATAAGCAGCAACAGAAACACCAGCAGTCTCATGAGTATGAAGACGAAGATGTGTACCTTCTGGAACTATACTTTTTGCCATTTTAATAGTTTCATAAATTTTATGAGGATTTGAAGTACCACTAGCATCTTTAAAACAGATAGAATCGTAAGGGATTCCACTATCTAAAATATCACGAAGTGTTTTTTCATAAAAATCAACACCATGAGCACCTTTACACCCTGGAGGTAAATCCATCATTGTTACAACAACTTCATGCTTAAGACCATGATGAGAGATTCTTTCACCTGAATACTTTAAATTTTCAACATCATTAAGAGCATCAAAGTTTCTAATAGTAGTTGTACCATGTTTTTTAAACATTTTTGCATGTAAATCAATAAGTTCTTTTGAACCAGTATCAAGCATAACTGTATTAACACCACGAGCAAGTGTTTGAAGATTTGCATCAGGTCCAACAATTGCACGGAATTTATCCATCATCTCAAAAGCATCTTCTCTTAAATAAAAATAAAGAGATTGAAATCTTGCACCACCACCAAATTCAAAGTGAGTGATTCCAGCTGTTTTTGCAGCTTCTACTGCTGGTAGAAAATCGTTCATTAGAACACGACCACCATATACCGACTGGAAGCCGTCTCTAAAAGTTGTATCCATTACATCTATAAATTTTTTAGCCATAATTATCCTTAGCCTTGTCTGTGATGTGAAATTGCTGCTGTGATTGCTGCAATAACTTTTTTATTATCTTGTGGCACACTACTCGCCAGTACTTCTTCCTTCAACATCGGTTCTGGGAAAAATCTATGTATAATAATTGACATTAAATTCATCATAAAAATCAATACAATGAGAAACATAAAAACAGTTCCCATCCCTAGAGCCATAAATTTAAAGCCCTCCATTACGAGGTTAGTTTCCATAAATACACCTTTATTACATATTTGTGCAGTAGTTTACTATAAAGAAGTTTAAGATATTTTGTTACTATTTAAATTTCATCTAAATATAGTCATATTGTTACTTTTTGATTATATACTTCTATAAAAATAATTAGGATAAATATATGTTGAAAGATAGTGTCAAAAAATTTGGTTTAATTAACTCTATTGAGGGTTACTCTTATCTATTTTTACTTTTTATTGCTATGCCACTTAAATACTTGGCTGGATTTCCAATTGCTGTTAAAATAGCTGGTATGCTCCATGGTGTTTTATTTATAGCTTTTTGTATATTACTTGTTATGGCATGGAAAGATGCTAAATGGGAATTTAAAAACAATATTGTATTTTTTATCGCATCACTTGTCCCATTTGGTACTTTTTTTACGAAAAAGAAGATAAAATCATACGAATAAAATAATAGGAGATAAATAAAATGATTGCTGGAATGTATGAACAAGATTTTATAGCTTATGTTATATTTGGATTGATGTTAAATTTTGTTATATCTATAATGTTTGGACTTTATTTAAGTAAAAATATAGGTATGCAGGAGATGATAACTTCAAAAGGTGATAAAAAACAATCTCTATTAATTAGTTTTAGTTTACTTATCCCTTTTGCAAAAATGTTTGTAACTTTATATAGAGTTGCAATTCTTCAAATTTATTTTTTGAATAAAGGGCATACTCATAAAGAGTTTTGGATATATATGACTAATTAATAGTTATTTATATATCTCCACAATACAAGCTCTTAGGGTATTATCTCTATAAATACCCTCATTAGAATGTTCCCCTCTTCTTTGAGCTTTTTTAAAGTAATTATGAAACTCTTCATCACTAAATCCAGGTTTAACAACAGCCAATCCATTTTCCAAAAGTAACTCTGCTAATGTTTTTTGTCCACTAGCATATATCACACATTTTTTTTCTTTTAGTTCTATACTGTACATCTGCTCTATATGCATCTTAGAGTTAGTAAAATATTTCAAATCAGGTCTTTTTATAAATAGTTCATCAATCTTTTTTTTACACCCCTTACTAACAGAGTTACTTGTATACAAATCATCTAAAGTTAAAATTCCATAAGGAGTACAGTAAAAAGTATAATTTCTAAAATTAAACTGCTGTACATTATTTGAAATAATATCTTTTAATATAACCATAAGAGGCTCTTTAGAAAACAATAAAGAGGCAAAAAAAGATTCCATTATTAATACATATATTATTTTATCCATCTGTTATGGTAACATTGTTATAATGAATTAATAATTTAATAGGATTTAACTGATAATGAAAGAGTTTAAACTAAAGATAGTTCTAAGTGTTTTAGGTGGTGTTATCTTTTCATTTATTTTTATTTTATTAGCACTAGTGTTACCTACACAAAAAGAAAAAGTTGTTATTAAAAAAGCTAAAAATAAATTAGAGGCTGTTTCTCATACTTTTAAAGGTCGTTAATCATAGTCATATATGCTACACTTGGTTTAAGAATAATAGCACTTAATATTAATGCTGAAAGTGATTGCTGAAGATAGTCAAGATTATCCTCTTTCATTAAAATAGTTAAAAAAGCTTCTGCATCTACAATTCTTAGATTTCTAGCAACACCAAGATTTTTATGTGCTAATTCTCTTAACTCTTTATAGTCTAGCTCATTACCATTTACTTTATCATGTTTTAACTTATTTAAAATATTTATAAATCTAACTTCTTCACTAATAATCTGTTTTACATAATCTTCAATTAGTTCATTTATAACATCTTTATCAAGATCTAAATCTACAACAGCCTGATCAACCTTATAAAAATAGTTTTGTAAGTTAAGATGTCGAAATTCCAAAGTAAATGCTTTATTTCTTTGAATAAGAGCATCTTTATATATATCGTTAACATCTTCTTGGTATTGTTTACTTATCATAAAACTAATATATCATAGTATTTTAGTGATTTTACTTGAAAATTAAGATTTTTTTGTAGAATAATATGAGTGCTACTCTAGCACCCATATTAATTTAGCAATTGATAAAAAGCCTATAAAGCTTTAGTCATGATTCTATTTAATCTAGCAATAAAATCAGCAGTATCACCTATCTCTTGACCATCAAAAAGTTTTGCTTGGTCTAGTAAAACATGAGCAGCATCATTAACAAGATTCAAATCAGAAGAATCTTTTAGTTTCATAAGAAGTTCATGCTTAGGATTTATTTGAAGAATCGGAGCTGGTTCTGGAGTATCACCACCTTGACCCATTTGCTTCATCATTTGTGCCATCATATAAGATGGGTCTTCTTTATCTATTTTTATAGCAACAGGAGAATCGATTAAGTCAGAAGTTGTTTCAACAGATTTTACACTCTCACCAAGTGCATCTTTGAACTCTTTTGCTAAACCTTCATAAGTTTTAGCTACTTCCTCTTCAGCTTTTTTCTCCTCTTCACTCTCTTCAAATTTAGCATCAGCTACTGGTACAAGTTTATAATCTTTATATTCAGTTACCATTGGGAAGATGATAGTATCTACCTCTTCATTAAGAATTAAAACATCAATACCTTTAGCTTTAAATCTCTCTAATGCTGGTGAAGCTTTTAACATAGCTAAAGAAGTTTTACCAGTTATGTAGTAAATCTCTTTTTTCTCTTCATCTACATTTTTAACAAACTCTTCAATCATAACAGTTTCATTAGAGTTAAGAGTGTTAAACTTCATAAGTTCTAAGATTTTTTCACGGTTATCAAAGTCGTTATAAAGACCCTCTTTAAGTACATTTCCAAACTCTGCATAGAAAGTATCATATTTTTCTTTATCTTTTTTAGACATTTTAGCTAATTCAGATAAAACTTTTTTAACAGAAGTTTTCTTGATTTTATCCATAATTGGATTTGATTGTAAAATCTCACGAGATACATTTAGTGGTAAATCTTTAGAATCGATTACACCTCTTAGGAATCTTAGGTAAGTTGGCATTAACTCTTTTTCATCATCAGTGATAAATACACGGTTAATATAAAGCTTGATTCCAGTTTGATAATCAACTCTAAATAAGTCCATAGGTGCTTTTGATGGGATATAAAAAAGTGTAGTATATTCAACTGCACCCTCAGCTTTATTGTGCATCCAAGTTAATGGTTCTTCAGAAGAGTGAGCGATAGAGCTATAAAAATCTTTATACTCTTCATCAGTTACATCTTTTTTAGCGATAGTCCAAAGAGCATTTGCTTTGTTTATTTGTACATTTTCTATCTCTGTTTTTGATGGTTCTAACTCCTCTTTACCCTCATCATCCATAACTGCTGGGATATGTTTCTCTTTGTCCATAAAAATTGGGAAAGGGATATGATTAGAATATTTTTTGATGATAGTTTCAATTCTATTAGTTTCTAAAAACTCATCTTCATCATCTTTAAGGTACATAACAATCGTAGTACCATGACCATCTTGAGTTGCATTTTCTATCTCAAAAGAACCATCACCTGTACTTGTCCATAAAAATGCTTGTTCTTCACCAGCTTTTTTAGTTGTAACTTCTACTTTATCTGCAACCATAAAACAAGCATAAAAACCAACACCAAACTGACCAATAAGATTAGAATCTTCTTTTTGATCACCAGATAGGTTTTCTAAAAATGCTTTCGTTCCTGATTTTGCGATAGTTCCAAGATTGTTCATTAAATCTTCTTCGTTCATACCGATACCAGAATCTTTAATTGTTAAAGTTTTAGCCTCTTTATTTGCAACTATATCTATACGAGGAGAAAATGTAACATCTTTATATTTTTCATCAGTTAAAACTAACATATTTAGTTTATCTAGTGCATCTGAAGCATTTGAAACTAACTCACGAATAAAAATCTCTTTGTTAGAGTATAGTGAATGAATCATAAGGTGTAATATTTGATTTGCTTCTGTTTGAAATTGATGTTTTGCCATTATAATAGTCCTTTTTAATAATTTCTACAATTTTATCAAAGAATAGTTAATCAATGCAAATAGAATCAATTAACTTTAGCCATATAGACTAAAGTATATTTAGTTTAAATCTTCTATTTTTTAAAAGGAAAATTTTCGATATAATATTTAAACACCATTTAAAAGGAATCCGTAATGTCTACTAGTTTAATTATATTTATTGTTATCGCCCTTGTTTTAGTTCTTATGTACAACTCTTTAGTTGCTAAAAAGAATCAAGTTAAAAATATATTTGCTGGTGTTGATACACAACTTAAAAAAAGATATGACCTTATCCCAAATCTTGTTGCAACTGTAAGTAAATATATGGATCATGAAAAATCTCTTCTTACAGAGGTTACAAAACTTCGTGCTGATGCTAATAAACCAAATATTAGTGATGACCAAAAAATAAAGCTTGATGCAAAAATCACCTCTGCACTAAGTGGAATAATGATAGCAGTTGAAAACTATCCAGACCTAAAAGCAAATGAAAATGTTATGCACTTGCAAGGAACTTTAAATGAAGTTGAGGAGCAAATCTCTGCTGCAAGAAGAGCCTATAATCAAGCTGTTACTGATTATAACAATGCTATTGAGATGGTTCCAACAAATTTTATGGCATCTGCTATGAACTACACAAGAAAAGAGGTTTTTGAGATTCCACAAACACAAAGGGAAAATGTAAATGTAAAAGAGCTTTTTAACTAAAATGAAAACAGTAAGTGAACTAACAGACTTTTACTATAAAACTCTTTATCCTTCTCTAAAAAAACTAGATGAGGATAGAAAAAAACTAAAATCAAGAATCATAAAAATTGGAGTTATTTATACTATTATTTTTATAATAATAGCTTATCTTATCTCTTCACTTAGTGTAGAATTAAATGGTTTTATAATCTTTGTATATTTTGTAGTTGGTGCAATTATATATAAACTACTTATTAAAGATTACACAGCTGACTTTAAACAAAATATAATTAAACCTCTTATCTATGCCATAGAATCTACACTTAGATATGAGTCTACTTCCCATGTATCAAGCCATCTATTTAATAGATCTGACCTTTTTTCTCATCCAGATAGGATAACTGGTAATGATTTTGTAAAAGGAAAACTAGAAGATATAAATATAGAGTTTTCAGATATTCATGCAGAAAAAAGACATAAAGATTCTAAGGGTAGAGAGAGTTGGAGTACTATTTTTCAAGGGCTTTTTATTGTTGCAGAGTTTAACAAAAATTTTGATGGTAAAACTATTATCTTACCAGATACAGCACAAAGTACTTTTGGTAATCTTATAGGTGGCTGGTTACAATCAAAAAATATTACAAGAGATGAACTTATAAAGATGGATGATGTAGAGTTTGAAAAAGAGTTTGTTGTTTATGGTTCAGACCAAATAGAAGCAAGATATATTCTATCTCCAGCTTTAATGAAAAAGATTCTAACACTTCAAGAGCGTTCAAAACACCCTATTTATATATCTTTCATAAGAAATCATATACATATAGCTATCTATTATAATAAAGATTTATTTGAACCATCAATCTTTCGTTCACTTTTAGAGTATAAAGTAGCTATGGAGTATGTAAACACTCTACACCTTAGCTTAGGAATCGTAAAAGAGTTAAAACTAAATCAAAAATTATGGAGTAAAAAATGAACAAAAAAAACCTATTTCTATTAAGTATAGATGATTTTTTCACACCTCAAATGTTAAAATATGCAATATTGCCTTTTATAATTACAATTATTGTGATGTATATTATATTTTTTACTATCGCTGGAATCGGCTTAGATCAATTCGGCTCATTCGGATCAATGGATATTCAAAGCACACAGACTACTATTCAAAATGGTATTCCACATACAGAAACTATCACTGCACAACTTGAAGGTAGTGCTATTATACAGTTTCTTATGAGTTATACTATTACAGCTTGGATAGCTACATTTTTGGTTTATGCTATTGGTGGTTTTTTTACACTTTATCTATCTATATTTGTGGCTGTTTTAGTTATTGGTTTTTTAACACCTTATATATTAAAAGTTTTACAACAAAGACACTATCAAGATGTAGAGATGATAGGCTATTCAAATATATTTGAATCACTATTTTTAGTACTGAAATGGACACTAACAATGATAGCCCTATTCTTTCTACTAATACCTTTTTATTTTTTTCCACTTGTAAATATCATAGCTTTTAACCTACCTTTATATTATTTCTTTCATAAAATGATGACTTTCGATATAGCTTCAAACATTACAACAAGAGAGGAAGATAATCAAATAAAATACTATAATGGAAATATGCTAAAACTAAAAACTGTTACACTTTATCTAATATCATTAGTCCCTTTTGCTATATTTTTCGGAGCTATTTTTTATGTGATATATTTAGGGCATACCTACTTTGTGGAAACTAGAAAGATTCGTGAGTATAACTACAATAACTAAATATACTCAAACTAATAAACTTTTATTATTCATAATATAATTTTTTACCACATAACGATAGAATCTTCTTAGACATATTTTATAGTTTTTAGTCAATAATTTCAAAAAGCACTAAAAGTGTTTTTTGATAAAATCTTCCATTATTATCACTTATCATCAAATATCTATTCTTCCCTACCTTAGTTAGACCCTCAAAATTATCAAGATTCCATCCTTTAG
>JAMOPL010000048.1 GCA_027064515.1 Sulfurimonas sp.
GTTCCATGAAAAAGTAAAAAATCCACCATCAACACTTGCCAATGGTGCTGTATATATTTGTGAGCCATCTATAATTACTTTTTTAGAATCTTTAGGTAAAAAAGATATAGATTTTAGTAATGATGTAATTCCTGCATATATGGGTAAAATAAATACTTTTTTAAATGATGTTTGTCATAGAGATATTGGGACTATAGAGAGTTATGCTAAGGCTCAAATAGAGATTTTAGAATATATATAATATGAATATAAAAATTAATAATAAAGAAAATATATATCTTTCACCATATACACCAATGACAAGAGGCTTCGCACTATATCTAAAAGATTTTCATAATATAACGATAAAAGGTTATATTGATAACACTAAAGATGAAACAAATGTTTATAACCCTTTAGATATAGATAACTTAGATATAGATAACTTAATTATTTTATCTCCAAATTGGGATAGAGAAATATATGATAATTTAAGTAAATTTATTGATAATAAAAAATTAACCATAATTACAAAAGAAGATAATAGTTATAAGATAAAAGATTTAAGTGTTAAGCTTATTGATAAAATAATGCTAAAAATACTAGATAAATTATTTAAGTATTTTAATATTCAGGTAACTAAACTTTGGACAAATCGTATAGGTGAATTTTGTTTAGAAAATGAAGCATTTTTAGATAAAATTAAAAATGATAAATCTTATCAAAATCAGAATTTTATACTACTTTCTTATCAAAATGAAAAAGATATTGCAAATAAAACTTTGTATGATATGTATAGAATGGTATTTAAAAAACATAAAAATATTTATTTATTTGAAAGTAATTTTATAAATAAATATTTTCAATATCTTTTAGATAAAAAGTTTATTCAAAAAAAATATATTTGTAAAATAGAACAAAAATCAAATGCTTATGAATTGTTTGTCAATAAAAAACCAATTATTGAGTTTAAAAAGCAAGATATTATTAAAGGTGAAAAGCTACTCCAAAAGTTAAATATAAATGACCCTTTTGTTTGTGTATTTGCAAGAGATAGTAAGTATTTAGATAGCACTTTTGAATACCATGATTGGAGATACCATGATTATCGAGATGCAGATATAGATACTTATGAATTAGCTATAAAACACCTTATATCAAAAGGCTATACAGTTGTTAGAATAGGAAAAGTAGTAAATAAAAAGGTGTCATTTAAACATACTAAATATATAGATTATCCATATAGTGATTTTCAAAGTGATTTTATGGATATATTTTTAATATCTCAATGTAAATTTATAATTGGTGGTACATCTGGACTTGTTGATATTTGTGGTGCATTTTCAATCCCTAGAATAGGGGTAAATCATATACCAATAGACCATTCCCCTTATAGTTCAAATAAAGATATATTTATACCAAAGAAACTAATTTATAATAATAGATATATTGGTTTACAAGAATATCTATCTATCATAAAAAATAGTGATTTAAGTTATTGGGATTCAAATACATATAAAAAACTAAATTTGATGATAGAAGATAATACAGAAGATGAGATACTATGGTTAGTAAAGGAATATTTAGGTGATTATAGTTACAATGATGAAGATAGACTAAATCAAAGAAAATATCAAAAAATACATCTAAAAAGTGAACAATTTAAAGAAGTTTTGACAAATATAGGTTCAGACTTTTTAAAAAAAAATAGCTGGTTTATAGAATAATAGGTAAAAAATAATGGAAAAATTTATAACAAAATATGTCAGTCAACTAATCGAACTATTGAATAATATCGATAAAAAAGCTATCCAAGAGATAGTAAATGCTTTAGATAAAACAGTTGAAAATAAGTCTAAAATTTATATAATCGGTAATGGTGGAAGTTCTTCTACAGCTTCACATATGTCAAATGATTTGGGTGTAGGTTTAAAACTTCTTAATGTAAGAAATTTTAATGTTGAAAGTCTTGGAGATAATAGTGCAGTATGTACAGCTATAGCAAATGATACAGGGTATGAAAATATTTTTTATACACAAATACAAAACAAAATAACTAAAGATGATGTTTTAATCAGCATCTCATGTAGTGGTAATAGTCAAAATATCATAAAAGCTACAAACTATGCAAAAAGTATAGGAACTACTATCATAGGAGTAACTGGGTTTGAAGGTGGTGAATTAAAAGTATTGTCTGATATAAATTTTCATATACAAACCAAAAAAGGTGAGTATGGTTTAGTAGAAGATATGCACATGATACTAGACCATGTGATTTTTAGTCATTATCTATCAGCTTAGTATTAATAAAGAATTTTTTAATCTATCTGTATTAATATTGCTTAAAACTTCATCTTTAGTTACATTATAATTTTCAAATTTTGTACTTATAGATAGTTTTTTTAACAAAATATTTAAGCTACAAGATGAAGCCTCACCAAATATCTCTACTAAAGCTTCATCTATAAAATCATACTTACCTATAACATTATCTATAAGCATAGGAAGTGTAAAACTACAAGCAATACCGTGAGGGATAGCTTTATGTGTAGTTATATAGTAACTCATAGCATGTGCAATAGCTGTTTTTGTATTTGAAAAAGCTAGTCCTGCATACATAGAAGCTTTCATAATGTTATCTCTATAAGTCAGATTATCTAAATCATTAACAAGATTTTCTAAATTCTGCATAATTAGTTTTGCTGATTTTATGGCATATTTTACTGTTATCTCATTTGCATTTTTATTCCATATAGATTCTAAAGCATGGGAGAGTGTATCTAATCCTGTTTGAATGGTTATCTCTTTTGGGATACTTAAAGTTAAAGTAGCATCATAGATAGCAATTTCACTAAATAGTCTTTTATCTTCTATGGAGTATTTCTTTTTTGCATCCATATCCCATATAGTTGCCCATGGTGTTATCTCGCTACTTGTTCCAGCTGTTGTTGGTACAGATATAAGTGAAATATCTTTTTTATCATTTTTATTTATAAAGTATTTTGCACTATCTATAACACTACCACCACCAACGGCTAAGATAAGTTCAAAATCTATACTTTTTATCTCATTATAAATCTTTTCTAAGTCTTTAAACTCGGGATGTGATTTTATAGTGCTAACTAC
>JAMOPL010000049.1 GCA_027064515.1 Sulfurimonas sp.
AAGTCTTTTATTTGATTAAAAAGTTTTTCATATTTTGTATCTAATTTATATTTTTCTATCTCTTGAATAATAGGTTTATATTGTTTTGATCGTCTGGAAATAAGAGCATCTTTTAGTTTAGAAAACACTTCAACTTTTTTTTCATCTTCAAGTACCAACAATTCAATATTGAAATTTCTATCTCTATTGAAATTTAAATCTTTTAACTCCTCTAAGACTATATCTAATTCTTTATAAAATTTAGGTAATAAATCTCTATCTAAAGTATCCTCTAATTCCATAGCAATCCTATTTAACGCAACTGCTCCTATATTTGCAGATAATCCTTTAATGGTATGAACTACTCTTTCTAGCTCTTTATCATCTAGGCTTTCAAGTCTTAAATCTTTATGGTTAGTATAAAAATCATTGAGTATTTTGAGATATAGTTTTTTATTATTTACCATATGAGAAAGTCCAATTTTTGTATCTATATTTATAAAATTTGGTAATGCTATATCCTCTTTTTCTTCACTAGTTTGATTTGAAGTTTCTACTTTCTTTGATATTTTTTTTAAAAGGATAGAAAATAATTTATCTATTTCAATAGGCTTACTTAAATGATCATTCATACCTGCATTTTTTGTTGCTATTTTATCCTCTTTCATGGCATTTGCAGTGAGTGCTATGATTGGAATATCTTGATTTAGCTTTCTGATTATTTTAGTAGCTTCTATACCATCCATTATAGGCATTTGCATATCCATCAAGATAAGTTCGTATTTACTTTCATTGATTTTATACAAATCTACAGCTTCTTCTCCATTATTAGCTATATCAATATTTATCTTGCTATTTTCCAAAAGTCCTTTTATAATCTCTTGATTTGTAAGGTTATCTTCCACTAATAATATATTACTGCCTTGTAAAGTAGAAATTTGATCTAAATTTATATCTTCTTTTTTGATTATTTTATCTATGTCCCCTTTTAATAGTTCTATCTCAAAAATAAATCGACTTCCAACATCAACTTTACTCTCTACCCATATTTTACCATTCATAAGTTCTACTAATTGTTTTGAGATAGAAAGTCCAAGTCCTGTACCACCATATTTTCTAGTAGTAGATCCATCTGCTTGCATGAAACTTTGAAATAATTTATCTATATGTTCTTTGCTTAATCCTATACCTGTATCCGATACTATAAATCTTACTTTATTATCATTTTGTCTTTGTACATCTAATTCTATTTTGCCTGCTTGAGTAAATTTCACAGCATTTCCAAGTAGATTTATAAGTATTTGTGTGATTCTTAAAGGATCTCCAAAACATATATTATTTAATGAACAGTTGTGTTTTATATGAAAATCCAAATCTTTTTTATCTGTTTTTATTTTAATTATACTTTTAATATTGGCAAATAACTCCTTTATACTAAAATCTTCTTTTTCAATAGTTAATTTTCCAGCTTCTATTTTAGAGAAATCTAATATATCATTTATAATATTCAAAAGATTCTTAGCACTACTATCTATTCGAGTTAAATAATGTTTTTGCTTTTCATTTAAAGTAGTTTGTAAAGCTAGATAAGTCATTCCTGTTATTCCATTCATAGGAGTTCTTATCTCATGTGACATATTTGCTAAAAATATTGATTTTAATTTTGTAGCCTCTTCTGCTTTCTCTTTCAATACAATCAGTGCTTGTTCTTTCTCTTTTAACGCATTTATATCTGTAATTATCCATAGTACATCACTTTCATTGATATGTTCACCTGAAAATTTAGCCCAAAACAAACTTCCATCTTTTCTTTTAAACTGATATGCAATATTTGCAGGCTTACCTTGTTTTGCCTGTTTAAAAGCGATCTGTCCAAACTTTTTATAAGATTTTTCTGAGATATGAAAAAATTGTGCATTTTTCCCTATCATCTCTTCTCTTGTATATCCCCACATTTTGGCTAATTTTGTATTGATATCTTTTACAACTCTATTTTTATCTACAAGTAGTATCCCAATACCATTATTGTTATAAAATCTGTTTAAATATGTTGTTTTCTCTTTCAACTCTTTTGTTCTTTTTTCTATCATTTTCTCAAGATTTTGCTTTGTAAGCATAAGTTCTTTTTGAATAGATTTTCTTTTGTAATTCAATATAAAAAGTAAAATAATAATAAGTGTTAAAAATAAACCTATTAATATACTAACTTTATATTTTTCATAAAAAGAACTTGGCTTATTGATAATAATTTCATTTTTTAGTACATTATCAAATTTTATATTATATTTATGTAGACCTTTATAGTTATAGATACCCTTTGTTGCTCCATCTTTCATAACAGGTATTAAAGATATTTTAGTGCCAGATAAAAAAATTTTTGCTATTTTAGCCATAGCCTTACCTTGATAATATCCACCTATTACATCACCACCTATCACATCACCTTTTATATTAAATTTAAGCAGACAAAATACAGGCACATCGGAACTTGAAGATATAAGAGTTCCCACTTTTTCATAAGTAAAATATTTACAATTTTTATCTTTAAAATATACTCCAAGCAAGACTATAGAGTCTTTATCTAAAGTGTGAACTTTTTGTTGTAGTTGCTTCATAGAGAGGTTTTCATTGTAGGTGATTTCAATATTTTCATACTCTTTGAGTTGCTCTTTTATAGTTTTTTCCCAAGCTCTTCCTGTAGTGAGATAATCATTTATAATATATACTTTTTTGGTTTTAGGTAAAAGTTTAAGTGCGGTTTTAACAGTATTTTTAGCATTAAAATTTTCAGCCACTCCTGTATAGTTAGATAAACCAGCTAGATCACTGTCTTTAAAAAAGTTTACTCCACAAAAAACAGTTGGAATATTACCAAATAGTTTATCTCTATTTTTTCTTAGAAAATTAAAAGCATTATTATCACTTGATAAAATAATATCAAATTTCACATCTTTGTACTTTATAAAATATAGTTGTTTTAATTGTTCAAGATACTTTTTTGTAAACACTCTTTTTGTATCCATATACTCAGTATGTAAAATATATCCATTTTTAGATGGTTGCAAAATATCTACAATAGCTTTATCAATATTTGTTTCCCATGTCATAGCTTTATTATATGAGTGCAATACCAATATATGTTTAGTATTGTTATTTGCAATTACAGCAGTAACAAGAAACAGTACTATTAAAATTATCTTTTTTATCAATTTCATACCTTTATAAGCACCCCATAAACAGGCACTTGTAAGTATAATTTTTACCGCAAACAACTATACAAAGATGAATTTATGCGTTATATTGCCATTTGACAGCAAACTAATGCATAGCCATAACTCATAAAAAGGTGAGATGTGAAGTAGCTATCAGGAAAACTTTATTAGTAAAGTCGAATGATAGATGTATAAGTGCCAGACCAAATTAGACAACAAGCCAACTTGCTCTATTAAGCAAAAAAGCCATACTCAAAGACTTTACCCAACAGGTGTAACTTTTCCAAAACGAGAGAAT
>JAMOPL010000050.1 GCA_027064515.1 Sulfurimonas sp.
AAAAATACAAGACCTTTATCTTCGCTAAAGTCTGTTGTTGGAATCACTGAACGGATTTTTTCATCAGCTACTAGGTTTACAAGATTTACTACTGCTTTACCTTTTGCTATACGACTTCCTTCAGGAATACGGTAAACTTTAAGCCAATGAAGTTGTCCACGATCAGTTACAAAAAGTAGGGTATCGTGAGTATTACAAGTGAAGAAATTTTCTATGAAATCATCTTCATATGTAGTAACAGCAGTTTTACCCTTACCACCTCTTTTTTGTTTTTCATAGCTAGCTAGAGGAACTCTTTTGATATAACCACGGTGAGTAATTGTAACTACCATCGGTTCATTAGGGATTAAATCTTCAATATCAATATCATCATAATCATCTTCAATCTCTGTTCTTCTACCCTCTGTATATGTAGCTGAAATTTCATTTAATTCATCAGCGATGATTCCATGTAAAATCTCTTCACTTTTAAGGATAGATTCTAAATAGTTTATCTCTTTTACAAGTTCAGCTAATTCCTCTTCAATTTTTTTGATTTGTAAACCAGTTAATCTTCCAAGTCTCATAGCAACGATACTTGTTGCTTGAATTTCACTAAACTCATAGTTAGATATTAGATTATTTTTAGCATCCTCTTCATCTTCTGAAGCACGGATAGTTTTAATAACTTTATCAATTATATCTATCGCTTTTTTAAGACCCTCTAAGATGTGGGCTCTAGCTTTTGCTTTTTCTAAATCAAAAATTGTACGACGGATGATTACAGTTTTACGGTGATTGATAAAATGTTTTAAAATATCTATAATTCCAAAAATTCTAGGCTCTTGATTTAAGATAGATAGCATAATAATACCGAAAGTGGTTTGCATGCTTGTTTGTTTAAAAAGATTGTTTAAAACGATTTCGCTTATTGCATCTCTTTTTAACTCGATTACAACTCTCATCCCATCACGGTCAGATTCGTCACGGATTAGAGAAACACCATCAATCATTTTGTCTTTTACAAGGTTTGCAATATTTTCGATTAAACGAGCTTTATTTACTTGGTATGGAAGTTCATCAATTACAATAATCTCTTTTTTAGCAATTTGTTCAATATGAGTTTTCGCACGAACTTTTATGCGACCACGACCAGTATCGTAAGCATCCATAATCCCTTTTTTACCAAAGATGATTCCACCAGTTGGAAAGTCAGGTGCTTTGATATGCTCCATAATCTCAACAAGTGAAATATTTGGATTGGCTAAAAGAGCTTTTAGTCCGTTAATTATTTCAGTTGGATTATGTGGTGGTATGTTTGTTGCCATACCAACTGCGATTCCTGAAGAACCATTTATAAGTAAGTTTGGAACACGAGTTGGCATCACATCAGGTTCTTTTGTAGTACCATCGTAGTTTTCTATCATATTAACAGTGTTTTTTTCTAAATCTTTTAGAAGTTCACCTGCATACTTTGTCATACGAGCTTCTGTATATCTCATTGCAGCAGCAGAATCACCATCAACAGAACCAAAGTTTCCTTGACCATCAATCAGTGGCATACGCATTGAAAAATCTTGAGCCATACGAACTAAAGCATCATAAACAGCAGTATCACCATGTGGATGGTATTGCCCAATTACATCACCAACTATACGAGCTGATTTTTTGAATTTTGCACCATGTGAAAGATTCAATTTATCCATAGCGTAAAGAATTCTTCTATGAACAGGCTTTAGTCCATCTCTTACATCAGGTAAAGCACGACCTACGATTACACTCATAGAGTAATCAAGGTAACTATCTTGAAGAGTTTTTTCAATATTAATTTGTTGTATATTATCGTCAGTTGGCATATCGCTCATTTAAAACACCCTAATTATGTAAAATAAAATTGACTTATGATACCCTAAAAGCACTTAATATTCCTCTAAATAATAGACAGTTTTATATATTTTGATTTTAATCTTGTATATTGAGAATCCTAGTTTAACTTTAGATATAATTTTTTAAATTAAAGACAACGAGAACTTAAAAATATGAATATATTATCAAAAAATGCAACAGCCGAAGAATCTATCAAAAAGATGAATAATGCTTTAAAAAATATATTTTCCGAGATAACTTTAGGGAAACAACTTCATCCCTTGACAAATTGTTACTCTGTAAATCTAAAATCACTTGATGCTCCAAAACATATATATACAAATGGGAAAGGGATAAATGAACTCTCTTGTGAAGCTAGTGCTTTGGGTGAATATATTGAGAGGATTCAGACTAATAACTTTTTTATCGAATTTTATATGCAAAACAAAGAGTTTTACCCTGACCAAAAGAGGTTTGATGATATAAAAGGGTGTTTGAATGATAAATTAAATAAGTTTTACAATCCAAACAATGAGTTAGCACTTGAAGATTTTTTAGATTTTAATACTGACGAGCAAGAGAAAATAATATGCTTACCTTTTATAAATCAATCAAATAACGAAGAGGTATATTTTCCAACAAATATCATACATAACCTTTATGTTAGTAACGGTTTGGCTACTGGAAATACACCAGCTGAAACTAAGGTTCAAGCACTGAGTGAAATCTTTGAAAGATATGTAAAAATCAAAATAATTAAAGAGGGTTATTCTTTGCCTAAAATACCTCTTGATATTATTAAGTCATTTTCTAAACTATATGAAGATATACAGACTTTAGAAAGAAAAGGGTTTAAACTACAAGCACTAGATGCATCTTTGGGTGGGAAGTTTCCTGTGGTTGCCATATCGTTAATAGATTCAAAAGAAAATAGTCTATTTGTATCTTTTGGTTGTCATCCTATTTTAGAAGTTTGCTTAGAGCGAACTATGACTGAACTTATGCAAGGTAGAGGGGTTGATGATTTAAACTCATTTCAAAAACCTAGCTTTAATGATGAACTTATAAACAATAGTTTCAATATAGAATCTCATTTTATAAATTCAGATGGTAAAATGAATTTTTCTTTTCTCAATAAAAATAGTTTTTTTGAATTTACCCCTTGGAGATATGATGGAAAAAATAGTGAAGATGAGTATAGATTTTTAGTTGATATATCTCAAAAGATGAAAAAAGATATATATCTAAGAGAGTATGATTATCTTGGATTCTACTCTTGTCAAATTATCATCCCCTCTATCTCAGAGATTTATCCTATTGACGATTTAGTATATAACAATGCAAATAGAGGAAAAGAGATTCGCCAAAATGTTTTAAATTTTAAAACTTTTGATGCAGAAGATATTATCCAAAGTGTTGAGCATCTAAGTGATGATTTGGATTGTGCTAAATATATAGGTGTACTTTTTAACAATAATTTCACTTTAGGAGATTTTAAAGCACAAATATATCTAATGCTTGGTGACTTAGAAAGTGCCGTAGAATACTTTGAATCCTCTTCAAAAGATATATCCTATTTACTTGCTCAATTTTGTTATATACAAATAGAGGAGTTGGATTTTGAAGATTATTACGAATCTTTATGTGATATTTTCACTCAAGAAAAACTAGAGGAGGCTATGGGTATATTTAATCTTGATAGTTATTTTATAGATATTTCGTTTGATGATGATTATTTGAATATATTAAGTTTGTATGATAGATTGGGTGTTAAGAAAGAGAATATTTTGAGATAAAATTAAGTATGATAGTCTATCACTTTATTATATAGTATTCCCATTTGGACTTTGAGGTCTATAATATTTTTTAATAGATATTTTTAATCTACAACGGGAAAATAATAAGTAAAAGCAATAACAGAAATCACTATCAAAAGCCAAACAGTGGGAATAATTCTATATTTTAAATCAACATCTTTAAGACCCATAAAATAATCACTCACTAACTGACCTTTTATAAAAGTAGTTACAAGTAGAACTGCTACAAGTGTAAAACTTATTAATTCTAACCACCCTAGTAAAAAAGCAAAAAGTGTCAGTATCACTAAAATTATCCAAATATTTCTCATCATTTTTTACCTTATTATATATATCAATGGAAATAAAACTATCCATAGTAAATCCACAAGATGCCAGTAGGTTGCTCCACTCTCCATCCCTTTGTGGTCTTGTGCTGTGTATCCACCAGCTTTTGTTTTTTGTCTAACATTAAATAAAATTATTAGTCCTAAAATTACATGCATAAAATGAAAAGCTGTCAATAGCAGATAAAACATAAAAAATGTATTTGTGCTTAGGTTTATCCCTTGTGAGAATTTATCTGAAAACTCTATACTTTTAAATACTATAAATAAAGAGCCTAAACACATAGCAGCAAGTAACCATTTAGATGCTAACTCTGATGCTTTTTCTCTATCTAGAAGTTTTATTGCTTGAATAGCTTTTACTACAAAGTAACTACTTGTGATTAGAATCAGAGTGTTGATAAATCCTAACCTTTGGTCAAGTAAAAGTTGTGATTGCTTAAAAAGTTCCACATCACCTCTTCTAGCAAAAGAGTAACCTATAAAAAGTAGTCCAAAAGTGATAAGTTCAATATAAACAACGACCCAAATTCCAAAATCCCCTGGGGGAAATGGTTGTTTCTTTTTAGATTCTATTAACATAGTTTAAAATCTCTCCCCTCTAAGTTCTCCAAAGTTGTCTCTTCAAACATTTTTTGAATTAAATTTTTAGGCTCTATCCATCTATCATGCATTGCACATTTATGTTCACCATCACATTTCCCAATTCCAAGAACACACTGCTCATAATTTACAAATTCGTTAAAAATATCTAAAATTTCTATTACAGTTACATCTGAAGCTGGTTTTGAGAGTTTATAGCCACCATCTCTTCCACGAATTGAGATTATAAATTCAGCTTTTACTAAATCAGTCATTATTTTAGTTAAAAATTTATATGGGATGCTTAGAATCTCGGCTAGCTCTTTAGCATTATATAAAGACTTTTCTCTATTATTAGCGATATAACTCAAAATACGAATCGCATATTGAGAACTATTTAGTAGTTGCATTAAATCCCTTTTTTTTTGTAATTATATACTAAATTTCTATTAATAAAATCAAATACTACTAAAAGGTAGAATTAAAAGTTTTTTTGTTAGTATGTCATTAATACTACTGTGATAAGTAGAAAATTTAAGAAGGAGTGATGAATGACTGATCGTATTACAAAAAGTATGGCTAGAAACATTTACTTTGGTGGTGGACTTTTTGCCCTATTAGTATTTGCTGGTCTTACTTTAGATACTGTTCAACAGATTCCGAAATTGTCAAATGATGACAAGATTACAGAATCTGTTGCTAAGGGTAAAAACCTTTGGGAAGTAAACAACTGTGTAGGGTGCCATACACTTATGGGCGAAGGTGCATATTATGCACCAGAACTTTCAAATGTATTTGACAGAAGAGGTTTAGGTAATGAGGATGCTTTTAAAGCATATATGAATGGTTGGATGGCTTCACAGCCTCTAAGTGAACCAGGTAGAAGAAAAATGCCTCAATTTAACCTAAGTGAAGAGGAAGTGAACAACATTTCTGATTTTTTAATTTGGACATCTCGTGTACACGATAACGAATGGCCACCAAATATAGAGGGATAGAAAAATGAAATACACTTCTCAATCTGTTGCAAAAAATTATTTTATTTTTGCACTAATTCTTCTTGCTGGAGAGATTCTTTTTGGTCTTATAATGGGTACACAGTATATTGCTGGTGACTTTTTATTTCCAGAAATTCCATTTAATGTTGCTCGTATGGTTCATACTAACTTGCTTATAGTTCTTATTTTATTTGGTTTTATGGGTGCTACTTATTACCTAGTTCCTGAAGAAGCTGAAAGAGAGTTATGGAGCCCAATGCTTGCAAATGTTCTTTTTTGGGTTTTTGCTGCTGCTGGTGTTCTTACAATTTTAGGTTACCTTTTTGTTCCTTATGCTACTTTAGCTGAGATTACAGGGAATGAGTTATTACCTACTATGGGTAGAGAGTTCTTAGAACAACCAACTATCACTAAAATCGGTATAGTTGTAGTAGTTTTAGGATTTATTTTAAATATACTTATGACTGTACTTAAAGGTAGAAGAACAGTTATCTCTATCGTTTTACTTACTGGTCTTTTAGGTCTTGCAGTATTCTTTTTATTCGCATTTTATCTTCCTGATAATCTTATTATGGATAAATTTTTCTGGTGGTATGTTGTTCACTTATGGGTTGAAGCTACTTGGGAACTAATCCTTGGTGCAATTTTAGCATTCGTGCTTATTAAAGTTACAGGTGTTGATCGTGAACATATTGATAAATGGTTATACTTAATTATCGCTATGACTCTTATCTCTGGTATCGTTGGAACTGGTCACCACTTTTTCTATATGGGTGCTCCTGCTTACTGGATGTGGATCGGTTCTATATCTTCTGCTGTTGAACCTTTACCATTTTTCTTGATGATTCTTTTTGCATTTGGTATGGCTAAACAAAGAAAAATTCAACACGATAATGAGATGGCTCTTACATGGGCTAAAGGTACTGCCGTGATGGGCTTTTTAGGTGCTGGTGTTTGGGGATTTATGCATACTCTTGCTCCTGTAAACTATTTTACTCACGGTACTCAGTTAACAGCTGCTCATGGTCACTTATCTTTTTATGGTGCATATATTATGATTATTTTTACAGTAATCTCTTATGCAATGCCTATTTTAAGAGGTCGTCCACACGGTAACTCTAAAAAAGCTCAAAAAGTTGAATTAACATCTTTTTGGATGATGAATATCGGTATGTTAGGTCTTACTTTAGCACTTACTGTTGCTGGTGTTATGCAGATTCTATTACAAAGATGGAACGATGCTACTGCAATCTCTTTTATGGATGCACAAGATGAAATTGTATCTGTGTATATGATTCGTTTAGCATTTGGTTTACTTGTTTTAAGTGGTCTGTTGACTTACTTTTATAGCTTCTTTGTTGATAAAGAAGAGGTTAAATAAAATAGTTTTCTAAATTATTTCCACCATTTATGGTGGAGATAATCTTATATTATTTTGTTTGTAAATTTTTTATTTTTTATATTTAACTTTGTAATAATTTTAAAAGACTTTCAGATGCTTGTTTACCTTGCCCCATAACTCCTGTCAATAGGTAGCCTCCAGTGGGTGCTTCCCAATCTAACATCTCCCCAACACAAAACACATTAGGAAAATTTTTGAGCATTAGTTTTTCATCTAAATTTTCAAATTTTAAACCACCAGCTGTACTAATCGCTTCTTCAATTGGTCGATAAGATTCTAGGGTTAAAGGAAACTTTTTAAGTGTTTTTGCAACTAACTCAGGCTTACTTAATGATTCTTTTTCTAACACCTCTCTCAATAAAGAAGCCTTAACACCACTTAATCCTAATCGCTTCCAAAAGGCACTCAAACTCTGCTTACCTCGTGAGGTACTTAATTGTTGCTTTAACTTACTTTCACTTCGATGTGGAAAGAGGTCTAAATAGACTGTCAATGGAGAGTTCTGTTCTATTAACTCTCTCATAAATTTAGAATAGGTATAGATTAAACTTCCCTCAACACCATACTCACTTACTAAGAGTTCCCCTAGTTTAGATTGAATATTGCCGTTAATATCTGTAAAACTAAGCTCTATATTTTTGAGAGGAGTACCTGAAAATTTTTCTTTAAACACTTTTGAGTAATTCACATTAAAACCCATATTTGCAGGTTTAAGAGTGGATATATTTAAGCCTTTATCTTTCAATATTGTTGTCCAAGCACCAGTTGAACCCAATTGTGGCCAAGAAGCACCCCCTAAAGCTAAAATCACTGCATCAAATGAATAATCTTTGAGACCATCAGGTGTTTCAAACTGCCAAATATCTTTTGACCAAGCAACAAAACGATGTTTCATTTTGAACTGAGTATTATTCATTTTGAGTTGACGAACCCAAGCACGGAGTAAAGGAGCAGATTTTTTGTCAATCGGATAGACCTTACCTGAAGATCCAACAAAGGTTTCAAAACCAAGATTTCTTGCCCATAAACGAATCTCATTAGGAGTAAAATTTTCTAATGTAGTTTGTAAAAAAGGTTGGGCTTCAAAATAACGACTTGCAAAGAGGCTAAACTCCTCTGAATGAGTAAGGTTTAATCCACCTCGTCCTGCTTGTAAAAATTTACGAGCCACAGAGGGTTTAGCATCAAATACCGTCGGTGCATAACCAGCCTCTGACAACACTTGTGCAGCCATTAAACCAGCAGGACCTGCTCCTATAATAGCAATATTCATAAAATCTCCTCAACAGTATAACGCTGATTCTCACTCTTCTCAAACACCCATTGCTTCGTGCTTAAATTCTCTAAAAATATTTTATCATGAGTAATAAATAGCAATGCCCCCTCATACTCTTTTAAAGCAGATTCTAACAACTGTATCGATTCTAAATCCATATGATTAGTTGGTTCATCCAATATAATTAAAGAGGGAGATTTTAACAATCCTTGAGCGATAAGTAGTTTTCTCATCTCACCGGGACTAGGGACTGTACTGTTTAAAAGTGCTTTAGCATCAGAACCTAATCGTTGAACAAGGGTAAAAAGTTCACCTTTCATCTCCGTATCTAAGTTATTTACATCTTGAAATAACTGCTCTGCTTTTTTATCTGTAATCTCTTGAGCAATGTAGAGATACTCAGATTCATAGTTTATTTTTTGTATAAATGAGCGAATAAATGTACTTTTACCTGCACCATTTTCTCCACTTATACCTACTTTTTCAGCAACATCTACTGATAATCTAGGAAAACAAAGTTGTGTTGATTCAAAAAGTGTAATACAAGATTTTTCTATTGAAATAGGAAAATTATGTTTAGCAATTTTACCTTTAAATTTAATACCTGTTTCATACTCTTTTGAGAGCTTATCCATATTTTCGCTCAAATGATGCTGTTTAGTAAGGGTTCTTTTGAGCATCTGCCCATCGTTTTTATCTTTACCAGTTAAAATAGCACCGTTTATCTTCTCTTTGAGTGAGCTATCATCTCTCCCAACACCTTTTTTAGAAAACTTCTTTTTAGCAAGAGAAACTTTTTCCCTTTGAACTTGAACAACTTTTTTGATTTTTTTGAGTTCATGCTCTTGCTCAGAGAGTACTTTTTTCTTGTGAGAGAGTGTTTGTTCATAAGCCTCTTGAGCCAAAGAAAATTTCGACCTGTATTTTAAGACTTCACCCGATTTAATCATAACTGTATGTTGTGAGAGAGAATCAAGGAGTGTTCTATCATGGCTCACTAAAATACCGATACCCCGATAGCTTTTAAGTGCTTCAACTACAATCGCCTGAGATTGAGAATCAAGATGATTAGTTGGTTCATCCACCATCAGTACATCACTATCACTTGAAAGTGCAACTGCTAGTTGTAGTCGTTTACGCTCTCCATGGCTGAGTATGTCCCAAGCACCTAACCACTCATCTTTTACCTGCAAAAGGTCCCTGAGTTTATATGCCTCTCTTGTGTAGGTCATCATAAACTCTTCAAGCTCTTTAGGGGGAAACTCTGTGTTTTGCTCGCAATAAACAACAAGAGAATTACCAACAATCATCCCTTTTTCACTTTTAAGCTCTTTTGAAATTAGTTTCAAAAGAGTACTTTTACCAGAACCGTTAATTCCTGTAACAGCACTCCATCCTTTTTCAAAGTCTAAATTTATGGCATTAAAAATAGGTTCTGCTGCACTGAGGTATTTATACGATAGGTTTCTAATTTTTAAACTATTCATAACTTCCTATTTTTTTGAGTGATTTATCTAAGGTGTTTAATAAATAAAAATAACTATTTATTCATTCCAATTATAGTAAACAAAGCTTATAGGTATGTTTAGTTTAAATTAAAAAATGCTTATAATATACATTTAAATAATTATAAATTTAGAATTATATGTTAAAATCTTATTTATAGAAAGGATAAAAGTTTGTTTAATATACTAGAGTTTGAAGAGAATGCCGGTAAATGGTGGGAAAAATTTATAAGTAAAAAGGTAGACAAATCTTATGAAGATTCTAAAGCCGATTTTAACCCATTGTCAAAATCTCTTAAAATTTTCTATTACCTTTTAGGTGGTGAAAAGGGTAAAGAGATTCATATTACTGACAAACGCTTTGTCAAAACTTCTCGCTCCCTTTTAGAGAGAATCTCAACCTCAGGTAAAACATTTTTTCTTTCATGGCAAGATGAAAAAGCACTTTATCTACCTGCTTCTATCGCTTATTTTCCAACAAAAAAACAAAATGAGATGCTTTACTTTTGGTTAGTGGCAATGTCGGCTAAAATGGATTCTAAAAGTGGAAATTTACTTTCTCAAAACTATAAAGCTACACAAGAACTTATCAATACTTATAGTGGTTTTAAAATATTTTATGAAGAGGTTATAAAACATCTCATAGAGCATAATGAACGATTGTCATTTGTTGAATCTTTAACACTAGAAAATTCAACTGATGAGCAATATTTAGAAAATCTTGATACCTATCCTTGCCCACTTTGGATATATCCTCCTCTTTCAAAAAATGGAAAATATAGCGATTTTGAAGATGAAGAGGAGCCATCTCGTGGTGATGAAGAGGAGAAAACCGAAACCCTAGAGATGAAAAAACAAGCTAATAAGATGGATGATAAAAAAGAGACTGATGGATTTGTAGCTTTTTTACCAGAATCAATTATGAGTATCTTAGAGCAAGTAAATGTTGATAGAGCTGAGGATGATAGTTTTGATGAGGATGCTCTTTATAATGCTGAAGATTTAGATGAGATAACTCTAGGGCAAAAAAAAGCGAATCTCTCAGCGAGAGTAAAAATGGACTTGGATATTGCCCCTAATGATAGTGAAGAGTACCCAATTGGAAAAGGTCATTTTCATGATGAATGGGATTATTCTAAAGGGATTTATTTAACAAACTATGTACGAATAAAGCCCTATCTTGTAACAAATATACAGCCTATATGTTTACCAAATCACCTTAAAAAAATGGTAAAAAAGATTCAAGGCGAACTTGATTTAATGGAATTAGACCGTGTTAAAAACAACCGTTTATCCCATGGTGATGAGATAAATCTTGATACTTGGATAGATTACAAGGGACACAAAAACAAATCAGGTCATCATCAGAAATTTTATGAGAGTTTTGAGAGAAAAACACGAGATATGTCAACACTTATTTTAGCAGATGTTTCCCTCTCAACTGAAGCTGGGATTACTCAAGAGATAAGAATCATAGATGTTATAAAAGATGGTCTTATAGTGTTCTCAGAATCACTGGAGAGGCTAAGAGATAAGTTTGCCATTTACACTTTTTCATCCAATACAAATAAAAATGTACGATTTGAGATTATCAAAAATTTTAATGAAAAATATACAGACCATACTCGTGGAAGAATAGATGCCATTAAACCAGGTTACTATACAAGACTTGGTGGAGCGATACGGGAATCTATAACAATTTTAGAGAAACAGAAAACTCAAAATAAACTTCTTCTTATCATCAGCGATGGAAAACCAAATGATGTAGATAGATATGATGGGCGATATGGAATCGAAGATACTAAAAAAGCAATAAATGAAGCTAAAAAACTTGGAATTACACCTTTTTGTATCACAGTTGATTTAGAATCAAAAGATTACCTTCCATATCTTTTTGGTAAAAATGGATATTCTGTTGTTCGAGATGGAAAGAAACTACCAAAAATATTACCAGAAGTTTATATGAATTTAACAAAGTAAAGGAAAAATTATGTCAAACACTTACTATTTAGCACAAGCAAATGAGGTTGAACTTTTTGAGGCAGCGGCAGATATGAATCTTCCTGTTCTTATCAAAGGTCCAACTGGGTGTGGAAAAACAAGGTTTATAGAATCTATGGGTGAGAAGCTTAAACGAGATGTTTATACAGTTGTTTGTCATGATGATTTGAGTGCTGCTGATTTAGTTGGTCGCCATCTTATCGATGAGAATGGAACATATTGGCAAGATGGACCTCTTACAAAAGCTGTTCGTAATGGTGGAATCTGCTATCTTGATGAGATTATAGAAGCGAGGAAAGATACAACAGTTGTTCTTCACTCTTTAGCTGATTACCGTAGAGTATTGCCCATAGATAGAACGGGTGAAGTGATAGAAGCACATCCTGATTTTATGTTAGTTGTTTCCTATAATCCTGGGTATCAAAATGTTCTAAAAGGGATGAAACCTAGTACAAAACAGAGATTTATCTCTATGAGTTTTGATTATCCAAAAGCTGATATTGAACAAGAGGTTATCATTAAAGAGAGTGGTGTTGATGTTGATATTGCTACCAAACTTGTAAGTATCGCAGGGGAGATTCGTCAACTTACAGATAATGAGATTCAAGAAGCAGTTTCAACAAGACTTCTCATCTATGCTGCAAAACTTATACAAAGAGGTTTTAACCCTTATGATGCTTGTATCCATTCTATCGTAGAATCATTAAGTGATGAGGATGAAGTTTTAGAGGTTTTAAAAAAACTTATTGGACTTCATTTTATCAAGAGTGAGTAATTTTTTTATGGCTAATAAAGTAAATTAAAAGTTGATGATTCTTTAGATATGGTCTTGATGAAGTTGTTCATGGCGAGAAAGCTTTAAATCTATAGGAGTTGATTAAAACCATAAATATGGTTACAATTTTAAAAATTAAAAAAGGGGCATCGCCTCTTTTAATAAATATGGAGAGATAATATGAAAAGAGTAGAAGCAATTATAAAACCATTCAAATTAGAAGATGTAAAAGATGCATTAGCTGAAATTGGGATAGAGGGTATGACTGTTAGTGAAGTGAAAGGTTATGGTCGTCAAAAAGGTCATAGTGAACTTTATCGTGGTGCTGAATATGTTGTTGATTTTTTACCTAAAGTAAAAATGGAGATGATTGTAGATGAAAAAGATGTTAATGTTGTAACTTCTGCAATTGTTGAAGCTGCTAGAACTGGTAAAATTGGTGATGGTAAAATATTTGTTAGTGACATTGAACAAATCATTAGAATCAGAACTGGTGAAACAGGTACAGAAGCTATATAATATTTAATAATATATTTTCTCACATATAAATGTGAAAATATATTATATAAATCATCGTTACAAATCTTTCTAATCTACTTTATATATAATTAAATCAAACTACATTAAACTTTTTTATTACTAATTTAGATATAATCTTTTTTTAAAAATCAATTTTTAGGATTCCATCGTGAGCCAACAATTAGAAAATATTGAAGAACAATTAGCAAATCATAAGTTAAGTCAAGAAGATTACACACATATTAAAGAGATTTTAAAGCGTGAGCCAAATCTTGTTGAACTTGGAATTTTCTCAGCTATGTGGAGTGAGCATTGTTCTTATAAATCATCAAAAGTACATTTAAAAGGTTTTCCAACTAAAGCACCATGGGTTATCCAAGGTCCAGGGGAAAATGCTGGTGTTATCGATATTGGTGATGGCTATGCGGCTGTATTTAAGATGGAATCACATAATCATCCTTCATTTATTGAACCATATCAAGGTGCTGCTACTGGTGTTGGTGGGATTATGAGAGATGTATTTACAATGGGTGCTAGACCTGTTGCATCACTGAATGCTCTTCGTTTTGGTAATGTACAAAATGATGATAAAATCTCTGCACATCAAAGATATTTAGTTCGTGGTGTAACAGAGGGAATCGGTGGTTATGGTAACTGTATGGGTGTTCCAACTATTGGTGGTGAAGTAAGTTTTGATGAGTGTTACAATGGTAATATCCTTGTAAATGCTTTCAACTTAGGAATCGCAAAATCTGATGAGATTTTTCTAGGAGTTGCTGAGGGTATTGGGAATCCTGTAATGTATGTTGGTGCAAAAACAGGTCGTGATGGTTTAGGTGGAGCTGTAATGAGTTCAGATTCTTTTACAGAGGAATCAAAATCACTCCGTCCAACTGTACAAGTTGGTGATCCATTTACAGAAAAACTTCTTCTTGAAGCGTGTATGGAACTTTTCAAAACTGACCATGTTGTTGGAATCCAAGATATGGGTGCTGCTGGTCTTACTTCATCTGCATTTGAGATGGCAGGAAGAAGTGGTTCAGGTATGATTATGCATCTTGATAAAGTTCCTGCTCGTGAAGAGAATATGACACCTTATGACTTTATGCTTTCAGAATCACAAGAAAGAATGCTTTTATGTGCTAAAAAAGGTTCAGAACAAGCAATTATTGATATTTTTGAGAAGTGGGATTTAGATGCTGCTGTTGTGGGTGAAGTCACGGCAACTGGTAATATGGAACTTTTCTGGCACGGTGAAAAATGTGCTGAGGTTCCAGTTGACCCAGTAAGTGAAGAAGCTCCAGAATTGAATCGTCCTATGAGTAAACCAGCATACTTAGATGAAATCAAATCTGTAACTATCAACGATTTTGATAAAGTATCAAATCAAGATGCATTTGAGACACTTATCAAATCCATGGAAGTTGTAGATAAATCATGGATATACACTCAGTATGATTCTATGGTACAAACAAACACTATCAAAAATGGTGGGATGTTAGATGCTTCTGTTATTAGAGTAAAAGAAAATGGCAAAGCACTAGCAATGTCTGCTGATTGTAATGTTCGTTTTTGTTACATCGACCCTAAGGGTGGTGGAGCAGCAGCTACTGTTGAAGCTGGTAGAAATGTAGCAATGAGTGGTGCTAGACCTTTAGCAATTACGGATTGTCTAAACTTTGGTAACCCTGAAAATCCAGAAGTTATGTGGCAATTTGGTCAAGCTTGTGAAGGAATCAAAGAGGCTTGTGCTGAACTTACAACTCCAGTTATTGGTGGAAATGTTTCACTTTATAATGAAACAAATGGTGTATCAGTTTTCCCAACTCCATCAATCGCAACTGTTGGTGTAAATGATGACCAAAATAATGTTCTTATGTCATCTTTTCAAGGTGAGGGCAATACACTTTATCTAGTGGGTGAATCTAAATCAGAATTTGGTGGTTCTCTATATATGAAAGAGATTTGTGGAACTGTTGCAGGTGCTATGCCCGTAATAAACTACAAAAATGAGTTAGCTCTTTGGGACTTAGTGATTGAAGATAACAAAAAACATCTATTAGAGTGTGCAAAAGATGCATCTTCTGGTGGTGTTGCTATCGCTTTAGCAAAAATGGTTGCAACTTCAGGTTTAGGCTGTGATGTAACTATGAATGTAAGTGATGAAAGAGATATTTTTGCTGAATCTCAAAGTCGTGCTATTATCGAAGTAAAACCTGAAAATTGTGTAGCTTTTGAAGCAACACTAAATGGTTTGGCTTGTGAAAAAATTGGAACTGTTGGTGGAGATTCTATTAAAGTTAATGATGTTACTTTATCTATGGATACACTTAAAGATAGTTACTTTAATACATTTAAAAGAGTTATTGAGAGAGATATTTAATCTCCTCAGTAATCCCCTCTATATAATAATTTCCCTCTCTCTATT
Organism: Sulfurimonas sp.; assembly: GCA_027064515.1. Classification (GTDB taxonomy): domain Bacteria; phylum Campylobacterota; class Campylobacteria; order Campylobacterales; family Sulfurimonadaceae; genus Sulfurimonas. The sequence continues at coordinate 15,475 of JAMOPL010000050.1, forward strand.
TATTTTAATCTTGAACAAATTTACCATCCTCTAAACTCAATTTTGTTAAAATTCCATAATTTAAACTCCTATAAGGTCATTCATGAAAAGAGCATTAGTTAGTGTTAGCGATAAAGCAGGTGTAGTTGATTTTTGTAAATCATTAGTAAAAAACGATTATGAGATTATCTCAACTGGTGGAACATATAAAAAGTTAGTTGAAGCTGGAATCAAAGCTATTGAGATTGATGAAGTTACCAAATTTCCTGAGTGTTTTGAGGGTCGTGTTAAAACTTTAAACCCTTT
>JAMOPL010000051.1 GCA_027064515.1 Sulfurimonas sp.
TTTTTAAAACCAACTATTGATTTTTCAAAATATGACTACTTAATTATAACTTCAAAACAAACTTCAGAATCTTTAAAACAGTATGATAGAAAAGATTATATAAATATACCAGCCTTATGTGTCTCAACACAAAGTGCTTTATCTTATGAAAATCTTGGTGGTAAGATTTTAGATATTGGTGGTGGTTATGGGGATAATTTAGTCTCTAAAATTCATAAATTTCCCAAAAATACAAGATGGTTATATTTAAGAGCAAAGGTTGTGGCTTCTGATTTTGTAGAGATTTGTAAAAAAGAATCTTACAATGTTGATGAGATAGTAGTTTATGAAAGTGATTGCTCTAAAGAGATACTTAATGCTGATATAGAAGAAGATTCTATACTCATTTTTACATCCCCATCTAGTGTAAAATGTTTTTTAAAAAATCATACACTTGCAAAAAAATCAAAAATTATAGTTATTGGAAATACTACTGCAAAAGCTTTACCTAAAAATAGTAATTACATAATTTCTAAATATACTACAATAGAGAGTTGTATAGAAATAGCAAAAACTTTATAGTATCAAAGAGAAATCAAGTATCATTTTTGTATAATCCGAACAATAGTCTGGGAAGTTCGATTCATCGCAAATATGAGGGTTCTACATTTTCAAACTGTGAATTAGTAAAACTTTTGTGTGTCAATGGTCTCATTTGAGGTATGTTAATTCAGCCGAGAGATTGTCGCCGATATCTTGTTTTCTCTTCACCCAAATTAGGCTTTTTAGAACCAAGCCAATCGCGAGACGGCTTTTTGGGCTATTATATAAAAACTATTTATTACAAATATTTTAGTATTTGAACTAAATAGTTTAAAATTATGGAGATATATATGAAGATTCTTATTTTAGGTAGTGGTGGTAGAGAGTATTCAATCGCAAGAGCGATTTCAAAAGAAGATGAAAAACATGAACTTTTTTTTCAACCAGGAAATGGTGCTACTAACAACTTAGGAACTAATCTAAATATTAAAGATTATAATGAACTAGCTCAGTTCGCAAAAGATAATGAGATAGAACTTACAATAGTTGGCCCTGAAGCTCCTTTGGTTGATGGTGTTGTAGATATTTTTAAAAAAGAGGGTCTTACAATTTTTGGACCGTCTAAAGAAGCTGCTCAACTTGAGGGTTCAAAAGTTTACATGAAAAACTTTTTAGCAAAATATAATATCCCTACTGCTCGTTATATTGAAACAGATTCAATTGAAGATGCTTTTAAATTTACGGACAGTTTAACTGCTCCTATCGTTGTAAAAGCTGATGGACTTTGTGGTGGTAAAGGTGTGATTATCGCACAAAATCACGATGAAGCTAAAGTTGCAATTTCAGAGATGTTAAGTGGTAAAAGTTTTGGTGATGCTGGACTAAAAGTGATAGTTGAAGAGTTTTTAGATGGTTATGAGCTTTCAATGTTCGCTGTTTGTGATGGCGATGATTATATCTTACTTCCAGCTGCACAAGACCACAAAAGACTTTTAGATAATGATGAGGGTCCAAATACTGGTGGTATGGGTGCTTATGCTCCAACACCTTTAGTAGATGAAGAGCTTTATCAAAAAGTTAAAGATAGAGTGATTGTACCAACTTTAGATGGTATGAAAAAAGAGAATGCTCCATTTGAAGGTGTACTTTTCATAGGGATTATGGTTGTAAATGGTGAGCCAATTACATTAGAATTTAATGTAAGATTTGGAGACCCTGAGTGTGAGATTCTTATGCCACTTATGACTTCATCTGTTTCTGATATGTTTTTAAAAGCATCTACAAATAGACTAAGTGAAATCAAGGTTGAGTTCTCTAAACAGTTTGCTGTTGGTGTAGTTATGGCTAGTGGAAATTATCCTTATAGTTCTTCAACTCCTGCTGAGATAATTCTTGATGATGTAAAACATGATGAGATTGAAAAGTATACTCATATCTCTTTTGCTGGTGTTAGCGAAGAAGATGGTGTTTTATATGCTGACGGTGGTAGAGTTCTTGTTTGTGTTGGTCTTGGTGATTCTATAAAAGAAGCAAGAGATAGAGCATATCTGAGATGTGGTCAAGTTCATTTTGTTGGTAAAAAAATCAGAACAGATATAGCTTATCAAGCACTTTAGGGATTAGAGTTGAACGAAGAGATAGAAAATATACTTCATCGTGAAGAGATGAGTTTAGCCAATACTCAAAAAAGAGCTATGGCATTTTTTATAGATGAATTGCTTCTATCTTTTTTATTAATTGTTGCTTTGTGGGATTCATTTACAACTGCACAAACAACAGAAGATATAATAAACATTACCAATATGTTCTTATTTGAATTTTTGACTATGAAAATTATCTATCAAGCTTTTTTCACTATGCAATATGGTGCAACTCTTGGAAAAATTGTGATGAAGATTAGAGTTATAGATATTCAAACTCTACAAACTCCAAATGTAATTATCTCTCTAAATCGTGCTATTTTTCGTGTAATTAGTGAGATTTTTTTATATCTTGGTTTTTTATGGGGTATGCTAGACCCAGCAAAACAAACATGGCACGATAAAACAGCAAGGACATTGGTTATAAATGCTTAAAAAAATACTATTATTATCACTATTTACACTATTAACACAGGCAAACGAAACAGATGCAAGTAAATTTATTGCTTACGATTCCTCAATTCAAAGGGAACAAGTATTAAATAATACTCAAGAGATACAAAAAGAGGAAAATGAAAAAGTAGAGATTTATGCTACATCTATGGATTCTAAAAACAACATAGTAAAGGCGAATGGTGATGTAACTGTTATTTATAAAGAATATCAACTTACTTCAAATAGAGCTATTTACAATAGAGCAACTGGTGAACTAGAACTTTTTGATAATGTTAGAGCTACTCAAAGTGGTAAGTATAAACTTCTTGGTGAATATGCAAAACTAAACATTATAAACAAAGAGAGAACTTTTAAACCTTTCTATATGTTAGATAGTAAAACTAATATGTGGATGAGTGGAGATAGAGCATTTATAAAAGATAAAAACTTTGATATAAAATCTGGAATGGTAAGTGGTTGTAACCCTACTAACCCTATGTGGAAAATGGAGTTTAGTTCATCTGATTATGATGGTGATGAAAAATGGATCAATATGTATAATAGTGTTTTATATATGTATGATATTCCTGTTATGTATGTGCCTTATTATGGTCGTTCACTAGATAACACTAGAAGAACAGGTTTTTTAACTCCTGGGCTTGGATACTCTGGAAGTGAGGGTTTCTTTTTTGAGCAACCTATCTATATTGCAGAACAAAATTGGTGGGACTTAGAGTTAAAACCACAAATTAGAACAAACCGTGGTTATGGTGGATATGCAACATTTAGATTTGTTGATTCTGATGTTTCAAAAGGTGAGTTTACTACTGGTTATTTTAAAGAAAAAAATGATTATTTTATAGAAAATGAACTATACAAAGATAAGCACTATGGATATAATTTTAAATATGAAAATAGTAACTTTATAAATCAATGGCTAGGTGTAAATCTTACAGGACAGTCAGGAATCTATATAGATGCTAAACATGTAAGTGATATTGACTATATAAATCTATCTAGTAATAATCCACTAGAAAATACTACCTCTTCACAAATATTATCTAAAGCAAATATGTTTTACAACACTGATGATAATTATTTTGGTTCATATTTTAAATATTACCAATACATAGATGATAGTGAAAATGATCCTATTCAAATTATTCCTAAACTTCATTACCACCACTATTTAGATTCTTATTTTGGAGATCACCTTTACTATAATCTTGATGCTAGAAGTTCTAACCTTAGAACAAATGATAGTATTAGTGTTGTACAAACAGATATTAATTTACCAGTAACTTTACAAACATCAATTTTTGATGAGTATATTAATCTTTCTTACAATGCAAATTTCTACCTTCAACACTCATCTTTTTCAGGTAGTGATAAGAGGCTAGATACAAATCCAGAAGATGGATATCTAGCTAGTGTTTATAATTCAATAGCTATCTCAACTCAAGTTACAAAAGCTTATGATAATGTAACACATGTTGTAGGTTTTGGTTCTAGATACACTTTTGATGGTCTTGAGAGTAGAGATGGTTTCTATGAAAGCAATGAAAAATTTTGTGCCATTACAGCTAATAAAAATAATCCTAGATGTGATTACTACAATGTTGCAGAGATAGATGAAGTTTTACAACTTGATGTAACTCAATATCTTTATGATGATATGGGTAATCAAATAGTTTATCATAGACTAGCACAGAACTTTATTTTTGGAACTGATGAACCAAATACAGGTGAGATAGAGAGTGAATTAGAATTAAGAATTATTGAAAATCTTTACTATTATAACGATATGTTTTATAATTTCAATGAAAATAGATTCTCTAAAATCTATAATAAAATCTCTTATAATGGTACTTCTATTGATTTAAGTTTATCTCATCTATATAGAGATAATTTTGATATTAATGACCCTGATAGATATACTAGTTATTTGACATCTACTGCTAGTTATAAATATGATAGCCATTACAGTTTTCATACAAGATATAACTATGATATAGAAAAACAACTAAGAAAAAGTTCAGAGATTGGTCTTTTATACAAAAAAAGATGTTGGGAATTTAGTGTAAGATATGTTGAAAATAATAGACCTGTTATCAGAAATGGTAACTACGATGATAATGTATATGAAAGATATATTTACTTTGGTTTTGCGCTTAAACCTCTAATGGATTCTATCACTAGTTCATCAGAATTTTCATTCATGATAGATGATGGTGGAGAGGACTAAAAAGTTAATTGTATGAAAAACTATAAAAATATCTTAGAAAACAGAGAAGATGCTGCAAAACAATTTAATGATATTATACCAATGCAAAAACTAAAAGATGAAAATTGGAAACTTGTTGCTGTTTCAAATGGAGGGCTTGAACTAGCTTCATTAATAAAGAAAAATTTTAAAAATAAATTAACTTTACTTTTTTCAGAATCAATATTAGCTCCTAACAATTCAGATTGTGAGGTTGCTAGAGTTAGTGAGATGGAAGAGATTGTAATTAATGAACAAATTATAGATTCTTTTAATATTCAATATGATTATATTTATGGTGAAGCACATAGAAAACATGAACAAGTAATTCTTAGTAATATATACCAATACAGAAAAGGAAAACCATTTCCATCGATGAAAGATGAGATTGTACTTCTAGTAGATGATGGAAGTGAAAGTGGTTTAATATTTATGACTGCTTTAAAAACAGTTTTATCAATAAAACCAAAGGCCGTTTATATCGCAGTTCCTGTTTTACCAACAGATGTGTTAGAACTTTTAGAAGCATTTGCAGATGAATTGTTTTTTATTCATGCCATAGATGATTTTGTTGAAACATCACTATATTATGAAGATTTACAAAAAATTAGCGAAAAGACAATAGAAAAATTATTAGAGGATTAAATATGAAATACGATGTAAGTTTAGAATTAGAAAATAGAGAAGAATCATACTCATTTGGAGATGTAGCAAAACAAGCAAACGGTTCAGCATGGTTAAAATCAGGTAAAACTGTAATTATGGCAACTGTTGTTATAGATGAGACTGAGATAGTAAAAGATGACTTTTTACCATTAACTGTTCAGTATATTGAAAAAACATATGCAGCAGGAAAGATTCCAGGTGGTTTTTTCAAAAGAGAAACTAAACCAAGTGATTTTGAAACTTTAACTTCAAGAATTGTAGACCGTTCACTTCGTCCACTATTTCCAAAAGGTTTTGGTCATCCAACCCAAATTACAATTATGGTATTTTCAGCAGATACTGAATCTGATTTACAAGTTTTAGCACTAAATGCTGCTTCTGCTGCCCTTTACACTTCTGATATTAATATTAATACTGCTGTATCAGCTGTTCGTACTGCTAAAGTAAATGGTGAGCTAATTGTAAACCCTACTCTTTCTCAGCTTAAAGATTCTACTCTTGATTTGTATCTTTCAGGAACAAAAGATGATCTTCTTATGATTGAGATGAGAACTTTTGGTGGAGATAAAGTAGAGGTTAGTGATATTATTGTTGATCCTATGCTTGATCCAACTATGGGTGCAAATGTTATAGCAACACACACATCAAATGCAATGGCAGAAGATGAACTTATAGAGGTTTTTGAAAAAACTCAAAAAGCACTATTTTTAGCAAATACTAAATATGAAGAATCTTTTGCTAATTGTAAAAAAGATGTAGTGGAGTTAGATTTAAAAGCTAGTGAATTAAATGAAGAGATGCTTACATTTGTAAGAGATAACCATATGGCAGATATCAAATCAGCTATGAACCAGATGGCAAAATCAGAGCGTTCAACTGCACTTAGACAACTTAGAAAAAATATCATTGCCATAAAAGATGAATGGGTAGAAGTAGAACTTAAAGATGCAATAGAAAGTGTAAAAAAAGAGCAAGTTAGATCTCAGATTCTAAATGAAAATATTCGTGCTGATGGTAGAGCTTTAACAGAAGTGAGACCTATCACAATAGATACAAATATACTTCCAAATGCACACTCTTCATGTCTATTTACTCGTGGTCAAACACAAGCTTTAGTTGTTCTTACTATGGGTGGACCTAAAGATGCACAGATGTTTGAAAGTTTAACAGAATCTGGAACTCAAAATGAAAACTTTATGGTTCACTACAATTTTCCAGGTTTTTCAGTTGGTGAAGCAAGTCCAATTATGGGAACAAAAAGAAGAGAGTTAGGTCATGGTAATCTAGCTAAAAGAGCATTAGAATCTTCAATTGATTTAGATGGACAAACAGTTCGTTTAGTTTCAGAGATTTTAGAATCAAATGGTTCATCTTCTATGGCTACTGTTTGTGGTGGTTATATGGCACTTAGAGCTGCTGATATTGAAGTGAGTGATACTATTGCTGGAATCGCTATGGGTATGGTTTCTGAAGGTGATAAGTATGCGATTCTTTCAGATATTATGGGTCTTGAAGATCACGATGGTGATATGGACTTTAAAGTAACTGGTTCTAAAGATGGAATCACTGCTATGCAGATGGATATTAAACTTGGTGGAATCTCTTTAGATATTTTAAAAGAAGCACTTTATCAAGCAAAAAAGGGTAGAACTCATATTATTGATATTATGCTTGAAGCTGAATCTAAAATAGAGTTTAATGATGGTGTTTTACCATCAACTGATATTTTTCATATAGATTCTAGTTTTATTGGTGAGATTATTGGTCAAGCTGGTAAAACTATCCGTGAGATTATTGAGAAATTTGAAGTTGCTATTGATATTGATAAAAAAGATGGAAAAGTTAAAATCACTGGTAAAAATAAAACTGGTGTAGCTGGTGCAAGAAAACATATTGATGGAATTGTAAACACTCCAAAAATAGCAAAAATAAACTACGCTGTTGGCGATAAATATGAAGGAACTGTTAAGAAAATAGTTGACTTTGGAGCATTTATAGAGCTTCCAGATGGAACTGATGGACTTCTTCATATCTCTAAAATATCTGATAAAAGAGTTGAAAAAGTATCTGATGTTTTAAGTGAAGGTGAAAAAATCAATGTTGAAATTCTTGAATTTAAGGGTAATAAAATTGGTCTAGGTCGTGCATAATTAAAATTGATTTACAGCATATATAAATATCAATATGCTGTAAATCAAGACCATTATAAGAAATACTTTTTTCCACATACTCAGTAATAATAAAACTAAATCTCCTATCATCCACCAAACTCCAAATGAAATAGATAATTTATCTATTTGTAAATTTATAAAATTACCTAAGATTCCATCAAAAATATCACCAAATCCCATTATATGAAAAAATATACTTAATGGATAAAATATAGTAAAAAGTGATGTCCATATAATTGATAATGGATGATAGATACTAAAATTTGAAAATATATATAAAGAGTATGGCAACATTAAAAGATAAACCCAAATAGGAATCAAAATAAACTGTAAAAATTTATTTAGATGTTTAAAATATATTAGAAATAGAAATATATTATAAACTCCAATCACACTAAGCCAAAAACCTAATGATAATATCAATCGAGGGAAGAGTGATAAAATAAGCAATATTGTTAATAAAAGTGTCCATATAGAGATAACTTTTAAACCTCTATCATATATTATAAATCCAATAATCAACATAACAAATGCTCTTAAAAGAGATGGTGGAGATTCTAAGAATAGCAAATATATAAAAAGGAAAAAGGCTATAACCATAAAAGAATCTACTTTATAACTTCTATATGGAAATAGTTTATTCTGTAAAAATTTATATGGATACTTAAATATAAAAAATAATAATCCACTAAGTACACCTAAATGAAAACCACTTATTGCAAAAAGATGAGAGATTCCTAAATATGAGAATCTTCTCTGTAACTCATAAACTAATGGTTCAGCAGTATAAAGAGCTTGATAAATATTTGTAATTTTTTCATCTTTATGTTGAGAAGCTATAAATAGATTAACCTTTTGTTTATTTGTTAAGCTACTATCAACATTAATAACTACACTTCTAGCATAAAATATAGTGATATATTGATAAAAACTTATATCACCAGCCCATATCTCTAAAGTAATTTTTTTACCTTTAGAGTTAGGAAATTTCATACCTCTAGTTGTATAAAATTTATAGCCATTATCTGATTTAAGTTTCAACACTTGATATGTTCTAGTATTACCTTTTTTTGTTTGTTTAGTTTTTGTATATTGTTTTAAAATAGTGGCAGATATAATAGCAGAATCAAATTGAGTAAGATTTTTATAATTATTGTATTCGATAAGTGTTGCATATATAAAAATAACAGATATTATTAATAAGAATGAACCAAACTCTTTTTTTGATTTAAAAAGAGTTGATCTCTCTAAAAGCATCTAAAGAGTTGGCATAGCTACCATATCATTTGGTACACTCATCTGTGCTGAACTTGTGTCTACATTTTCATATACTGTTTCAACACCCTTAGAAAAAGATGGAGCATCTACGAATCTTGTAAGTTTCTTCTGAAAAACTAATTTAACATGACCTGTTGGCCCATTTCTTTGTTTTCCTATTATTATCTCAGCTTCCTCTTCCTCTTTTTCAACATACTCTGAAGTAAAATCTTTACCCTCAGCTTTTGCTGCTTTTTCTCGCTCTTTTTCCTCTTTATAAAGATAAACATCATCACGATAAACAAACAAAATAATATCAGCATCTTGCTCAATAGAACCAGATTCACGAATATCACTTAACATAGGTCTTTTATCATTTCTAGATTCTACTCCACGATTTAGCTGTGAAAGTGCAACTATTGGCATATCTAACTCACGAGCTAACATCTTCAAACCACGAGAGATTTCAGAAACTTGTAAATGTCTATCTTGAGTTCCAACCCCACTCATAATTTGTAAATAATCTATTACAGCTATCTCAATCTCAGGATGTTGAGTTTTTAATTTTCTAAGTTTTGAGCGAAGTTGATTTATATTGATACTACCTTGATCATCAACAAAAAGCTTTTTATTGTTCATATTGTCAATTGCACTATGTAAATTATGCCACTGCTCATCATTCATATCACCTAATTTTAATTGCTGTAAAGGGATAGATGTTTGAATACTTAAAAGCCTTAACATAAGCTGTTCAGCAGGCATCTCAAGTGAGAAAAAAGCTACACCCTTATCTTTCATTATTAAGCTATTTACCGTATTTAATACAAAAGAGGTATTATGTGTTACTGTCATATCTTCAAGTAAAAAAAGATGATTACCATCAATAGTAAAACCATAATAATCATCTACTTTGTCATATTCAACTTTGATACCAGTGTGCTTAACTTCTCTTTTTGCTAAAAGTTTCCTTGCTTTTTTTCTTATAACTTTTGTTGGTATCTCATCTAAATCACCAACGATTCTTAAACGATAAACTTCACACTCATAATTTATATTTTTTATTCTTGCAATTTTTGTTTTAAACGATACTCTAAAACCTAAAGAATCTGCTAAAAATTTTATCTCTTTTGCTAAATTCTCATCTTTTTGAATAATTTCAAAAACATTATATTTAGAATCATAATAACCATCACTATCTAAAAGTCCAGCTAAAAGTTTTAATCTATTTTTCTTTGAATTTTCAATATAATTATGTGGAATATGTTTATTGTCTAAAAGATTTAAATCTCTTAATTTTTTTTGTAAGGAGTTATCTTTAAATTTAGATATACCTCTTTGCCCTGATGTTATACTATAAATTGGGCATTTATCTTTGGGAGTTTGTTTTGTTACTTGTAATTCTAACTCTTTTGCATAAGATTCTAGATACTCTAAAACTTCAATATCCATAGATGCTATACCTACATTAGAACTAGCTCCATCACCTAACCAAATACCTAAAAAATAAGGGTCTACTATTAAGTCTTGTTTATTAAAATCAATCGCAACCTTATACCCTTTATAATTTGAATGGAATTTTTTACTTTTACTATTATAATCTTTAACTTCGATATTTAAAATATCGCCATTTTTATGTTTAGCACAATTTCTACTTCTTTTTAACGAAAGTATATGGCTCTCATTAACTCTATAATCTATCCCTTTATTTTGTCGCACCCAAAACATCTTTTCACGACCACGAGCAAGTGAGGTAACATTTCGAGGAGTTGAATCATCACCCATTAGTTTGTCGCCAACTTTTATATCTTCAACATTTTTAAGTGTACCATCAAACATCACTATTTTAGTACCGATACCTAAACATTTCCCCATAGCTGGTCTAGCAGCGATAATTACTAAATCACCCTTACCGAAACCTGTTGTCATCTTATTTAGTTCGTGAAAACCAGTATCAACCCCTACTAGAACACTATCTCCACGATCTTTCATCTCGTTTATGTATTCCATAGTATCAAATGTCATTTTTTGAGAATCTTTAAAATCGCTGGTTTGGTTATCTTGAGTAATTTCGTATAATTTTTTCTCTACTATATCTATAACTTCAGCAGAGGGTAACTCCTCCTCCACTGTTACTCTTTTTATCTCAGTTGTAAGAGTTAGTAGATGTCTTTTTAGTGATTTATCTTTTATCTCATCAACATAAGCTTTTGTATTTGATATTGGGTTTGCTGAAAGTACTTCAAGCATAACCTGTTCATCAAACCTTTTCATTTTGATAAGCTCTTTTTTTATGAAAGAATCATCAAGTGGTTGATTGATTAAAAGTAGAGATAACATAGATGCAAAAATATCTTGATGTGCAGGTAGGTAAAAATCTTCTTTTGATAAAAGTGTACTTAACTCATCAAACTGTTCTGGTTCAAAAATTATTGAACTTAAAATACTTCTTTCAAAGGCTAAATTGTATAAATTATCTTGCAACTATTTTCCTTAATCTATCTTTACACAAGTATCTGTTTTAATACTTCTTCTACTCTACTCATACCAATAATCTCTAAAGAATCACGAACCTCTTTAGGTATATCGTCTAAATCTCTTTCATAGTTTTTTGCAGGGATTAAAACTTTTGTCATACCAGCCTTATGTGCAGCTATTAGTTTCTCTTTCAATCCACCTATTGGTAAAACATCACCACTAAGCGAAACTTCACCTGTCATAGCTATCTCTGAACGGATTTTTCTTGAACTTAAAATTGACGATATTACGCTAACCATTGCGATTCCAGCTGATGGACCATCTTTTGGTGTTGCTCCATCTGGAACATGTATATGAAGGTCATATCTTTTATAAACTTCACTAGAATCTAGTTTTATTTTATCCTCTATCTCTTTAGGTGTAAATGGAAGATTCTCATCTGAAATTTTTAATTTTTTAGTGTCTATAAGTGTTTTTACAACACTCATAGCAATCCTAGCCGATTCTTTCATCACATCACCAAGTGAACCTGTTAATTGAAGATTTCCTTTCCCTTTTATACGGATAGATTCTATCTTTAGAACATCTCCACCAACTGCTGTCCATGCTAGTCCATTTACAACACCAATAACTGGTATCTTAGTTGTTTTTTCTATCTCAAATACAGACTTATCAAAAAACTCTTTTAAATTTTTAATAGATACAGAAACTTTATCTACATCAGGATTTGATAAAATATTTCGAGCTGATTTTCTAGATAATTCAGCAATTCTTCTTCTTAAATTTCTTACACCTGCTTCTCTAGTGTAACTATGAATTAACTCTTTTAATGCTGGTTTAGAGATATTAACTTCTGAATTTTTAAGCCCGTGTTTTTTTAACTCTTGTGGAATTAAATATCTTTTTGCTATCTCAAATTTTTCTTGAGGAGTATATGAACTAAGTGTAATAAACTCCATTCTATCTCTAAGAGGTGAAGGGATTCTACTAACATCATTTGCAGTAGCTATAAAAATAACATCACTTAAATCTAAATTAAAATTCAAATAATAATCTCTAAATTCACTGTTTTGTTCAGGGTCTAGAATCTCCAAAAGTGCAGATGTTGGATCTCCTCTTTGTGAACGAGAAACCTTATCTATCTCATCTAGTACAATAACGGGATTCATCTTTTTAGCGTCGATTAAGCCCTGAGTAATTCTACCTGGCATCGCTCCAACATAGGTTCTTCTATGTCCTCTAAGTTCATTAACATCTTCAAGTCCACCAAGAGCAATTCTAACAAGTGGTCTTTTTAAAGCTGTTGCAATAGAATTTGCTAATGATGTTTTACCGACACCAGGAGGTCCACTAAAACATAAAATAGCACCAGCAGATTTATCTTGTGAGATTCCACGAAGCTCTAGTAACTCTTTTACTGCAAAATATTCTACAATTCTATTTTTAGGTTTTTCTAATGAAAAATGATCTTTATCAAGTTGAGATTCTACATCTGAAATCTTCATAACTTTTTTAGCCTCATCCCCAAATGGAATCTCTAAAACCCAATCAAGATAAGTTTGGGTAGTAGAAGCATCTGATGAATCTGGATGCATTCTAGAGAATCTCTCTATCTGCTTACTTATCTCTTTATAAGCATCATCTCCCATCTTCCCTTTTTTAGCTTCACACTTATCACGATATTCTTGGATTTCATCCTCTCTAGCTGTATCTACACCTAGTTCTTTTTGAATCTCTTTTAGTTGTTCTTTTAAAAAATACTCTTTATTAATTTTTTCTATATGTGAATGAACTTTCTTTTTAATCTCTTTTTGTAGTTTATTAGCTTCTATCTCTTCTATAAGATAATCAATTAGATACATAAATCTTTGCTGAGTATCTTCCTCTTCAAAAATTTTATATGCTTGTTCTTTTTTTAGTTTTACAGTTGAAGAGATAAGATCAATAATTCTATTATAATCGTGGTTTTCTTCTATTGTCTTAAGTAAATCAGGTGGAAAATAGTTACTCACACTAGATAATGCTCTAACCTTTTCTCTTAAAACTTCTAATATCGCTTCTGCTTTTAATGTTTCTATGCTTGTAGGTTCTAACAGTTCTATATTAGCAACTATTGGTGAATCACTAACTTTACAAAGCATTTTAACTCTAGATTGACCTTGAAATAGAATCTTCACTGCACCATCAGGAAGTAACACTTTTCTCATTATAGAGCCAATAACTCCAGTAGTATATAAAGAATCATACTCCCTTTCACCCTCATGTGTTGGTTTTGTAGAACATATAACAACAGGAGTATCATCTTCCATAGCTTTATTCGCTGATTCTATATTTTTTTCATCTCTTAAAAAAATTGGTGCAATCATAAATGGGTATATAAAAAGAGTATCTTCTGCAATCACTGGTAGATCAGCAGGGAACTCTCCGTAGTCACTAAATTTCATCTATATTAACCTTTTATTTTGAGTTTGGTACTGCAAAATCATACCAATTATTTTCTGTTTCTGCTGGTTTAGTCTCTTCAACCTCAACTTCATCATCAGTATCTGGCATAATAAAATCATACCAACTACCCTCATTTTGTTCCACTTGTTCCTCTAATGCTTTTTCTTCTTCTGACTCAGGAATCATAAACTGATACCAACTTTCATCATCTTCAGTTGTAATCTCTTCTTTTTTAACACTCTCAACAACTTTCACTTTCTCTTCGATAATCTCTTTTTTATCTTCATCAGAGCTTGGCATTACAAAATCATACCAACTCTCTTCTTTTACATCTTTATCTATTTTGGCAGAAGCAGGAACTACAAAATCATACCAACTATCATCAGTTTCAACCGTTTCATTATCATCTCTATTATTTGTATTTCTTGAAACTATACTTTTAGTATCAGGAATCGCAAATGCATACCAACTAGCAGTACCATCACCCTCAAACCACTCTTTATACCAAACAGTCTTAGCTCGGTCAATCTTATTCCATACTATCCACTCTTTTGTTTGAAGTGATCTATAATACTCTGCACTTTTTGGTTTATCGATTCTGTCATAAAGAGATGCAATAGCTTCATTAAGTGCTGCTTCAGCCATAAGTAAATTAGTAAGCATTGTATTTACTAATCCTAAATATGTTGAGTATGGATAAGATTTTTTAAATTGTTTAGCTTTTTTTATTGCATCTGAGATAAGAACCTGATCTCTTCTTGGATGTGGAAGAGCCATATACATAGATTTTATTTTTAGAAACTCTGAAAACTCTTGTTCATTTACATTTGCATATCTCTTAACATATTCACTTAAAAAATGCTCTGTTAAAAGATACTCTTCATTATGCATATGAGCAATTGCTAGAATCATTGTTGCTTCTGGTAAAAGTGGTGAACCTATATGTTCCCCTTGAAGTGAACTATAATATGCATCTGCTTTTTCCATATCTTCATTTGCAATAGATTTTACTATTTTTCCATACCAATATATAGCTGGTTTGTTATACTCTTC
Organism: Sulfurimonas sp.; assembly: GCA_027064515.1. GTDB lineage: Bacteria > Campylobacterota > Campylobacteria > Campylobacterales > Sulfurimonadaceae > Sulfurimonas. Next base: position 14,928 of record JAMOPL010000051.1, read on the forward strand.
TAAATCTTTTGAACAACCACTAAATAATATTAGAGTTGCAATAAATATCATTGTTAATTTTGTTTTGTATCTCATAGAGCATTATCCTAGTAAAAATATGGATATGATTTTATCCAAATTGGAATATTTTATGCTTAAAGTGATACAATTAACAAAAATAGTTAACTATAAATAAGGCGAGAGATATGACATTTGACATAAGCACACCACTTTTAGGTTTTGAAAACATAAAGCAAGTTCAGTTGGAAAGAGTAGACGATATATTTATGAAAATGATATCTTGTGATGATCAGTTATTATCCTTTACACTAGTTAATCCATTTATACTAAGAGAATATGATTTTGAAGTTCCAACTACTACACTTGAAGCATTAGAGGCTACACAAGATTCAAATCTTTTAATTTTAAATATTGTTCTAATTCAAACACCAATAGAAGATTCTCTCGTAAACTTTTTAGCACCAATCATTTTTAATACAGATTCAAAAAAAGCTTCACAGATTATTTTAGCCGAAAGTACAAAATATGGTGTTGCTGAAAAAATCTCTTCTTATTTTGGAAGATAACAATTTTAAGAATAGATACTACAAATTGTAATTCTATTCTTAAATTATGTATGAGCATTTGAGTAAAATTTACTATTCTATTTTAACTTTATTGATTCTTCCTTAAATTTTCATTACTTTATCTATAACTATGCTAAAATAAATAAACTTTAGTTATAGGAAGTGATATATGAATTTTTTAAAATTATTAATTTTACCTTTTTTAGTTGTTAGTTTTAGTTATGG
>JAMOPL010000052.1 GCA_027064515.1 Sulfurimonas sp.
CTTGCTCACAAAAACTCTATTGTTATTAAACAAAATGATGGTGATTTATATACTGCTATCGACTTAGCAATAGCTAGAGCTCAAAAAGCGATGAGAAGAATGCACGATAAAGATTCTGAGCATCATAAAGTTGGTATAAATGAAGCTAAAGCTGAGATAGTAGATGTTAAAGCTGAAGCTGAATCTATGGAAGATGAAATCATCCCTGTTAGACTTGACCTATACAAACCTCGTGAAGTTGAAGATGTTCTTCAAGACTTAAAAGCAAGTGATAAAATATTTGAAATTTTCTTAGACAACGAAGGTAAAACTCGTGTTTTATTCAAAAAAGATAATTCTAAATTTGGTTTATATTAAAAACTAACTTTATTTTTTAGTTCCTACACTTTTGTGTTGGAACTAGAAATATCCAAATCATTTTTCACCCGTTTCACAATCTTTTCATCCTCTGCCAAATCAACCCATCTAAACTGATTTCCACTTTGAGAACTCCCTTTAAGTAAATCACCACTTTTTCTAAACTTTAAATCCAAATTTGCTATATCAAATCCACTTGTAATCTCTACAAATTTATCAAGTCTATTAGAGCTATTTTGATTTGTATAAAGATAACAATACCCTTTTAAACCAGTACGACTCACCCTACCCCGTAACTGATGCAAAGTTGAAAGCCCTAATCTTTCTGCTCCAACTATTATAACCGTTGAAAGTCTTGGAAGTGATATTCCAACCTCCACTACTGTTGTAGCAACTAGAATCTTCCCTTTTTCTCTAAACTCTAATAATACATTTTCTTTCTCTTTATCTTTTCCATGTGTAACATATACATCATCAAAATTCTTTTCCCAATATCCACGAGCCTCATCAATACTTTGATAGTCAATAGCCTCACTCTGCTCAACAAGTGGATATACAAGTAAAACTTGATTATTTTTTTCTATCTCTTGTTTTATATGGATAATTAAATTTTTAAAATCACTCTTGTGAATCACTTTAGAATCTATATCTTTTGTAAATGGTGTAGAGGTGATTAAACTTACATCAATATGTGCCGTTTCAATCATCGCTAGTGTTCTAGGAATCGGAGTTGCCGAGAACTGTAAAAAATGTGGTTTTTCTTCCCTCTCACTTATAAGTTTTTCTAACATATTTCTTTGCAGAGTTCCAAAACGGTGTTGCTCATCAACCATAACTAAACCAGCTTGAGGTAATTCACGATAGAGCAAAGCATGAGTTCCAATGATAAAATCAAACTCACTTAAATCTATCTTTTTTGTTTTATTTGTAACTAAAACAGATTTTATATTTGGTAGAAATTTTTCTGCCTCTTCAAAGAGTTGATTTGCAAGAATTGTTGTGGGTGCCATCAATATAGAACGATTTGGAAACATCATAATAGCACTTGCTAAAATTACCATCGTTTTACCACTTCCAACATCACCAACTATCATCCTCTTTGAGGCTACATCTTTTGAAAAATCTTTTTTTATATCTTCTATGGTTTGAATCTGCTCACGAGTAAGGGTAAATGGTAAAGTTTTAGACCACTCAACATAAGAACTTTTCTTTTGAACCAATGGTTTAAAATAGCGTCTTTTAGCTGATAATTGTTTCATATAAGAAAAAAGTTCTATATATTTTAAAGCATTTATAGATTCTTCACTTAATCCATTAGGTTCTAAATTCTCATCACTTGGAAAGTGTAACTTTAAAACTTCATCAATTATATCTCTTGGTAAGCCCTCAGATTCTAAATTTTGTATAGTTAAGTTTTTTGCCACAAAACGACCCATAGCATCACTTCGCAAGGCTGATTTATACTTAGGTGTAATAGCCCCAATAGTAGTAATTTTTCTCGGCATACTCATACTACACTGCCCAGTTTTACACTCAATCATCCCAAAATAATAATCCCTATCTCCAACCTTAAACTGATGCATCATATAAGGCTTAGGACGAAAAAGAACACCTGTAATAGTGTGTCCAAAATTATGTGCGAAAAAAGTGATTTGGATAGAGTTTGGAGATTTAAAAACTGATTCTACTGTCGCATCTATCAGTTGAGTTTTGTGAGTTTCCAATTTTTCATGTGGACGAAAATCTTCATAAGAGTGAGGAATAATAAGGGATAGTTCAGACCAACTAGAGATTCCTAGCTTTTCAAATTTAGTAGATATATCTTTTGTAAGTTTCATAATAATTTAGTTGTTTTTTTCTAACTTTTCAACTCTTTTGTAAAGGTTCCCAATCATAAACGACATAACTACAATAATAAGTGTCAATACTACATCTTCTAAAATTTCCATGATTTTCCTTTATATGTTATAATTGTCGTTAAGAGTTAGAGGGCTGTAACCCTCTAGCCTAACTCCTGAAGAATCTTGATTATTAGATAAATAATATTCAAAACTCGCAGGAGAATATTAAGATATTACATCTTAATCTCCTTACGGCAATTTTATCCTAGCCATTACTGGCTAGGAACATTTACATTATACAAAAAATACATAAACATTTAAAAAGTATGGCAAATTGTCATATAATTAAAATTCTATTTAGTAACTATCGCATAACTCAAATCATTAATCTCAGTATGTTTTTTGATAAATTGATTCAAATCTTTTAGTTTAAGATTCTCTATCTTTTTAAGTTCTTTTACCGAATGACCTAGTTCATAACCCTTGTAATACTCCATAAAAGTACGGTTTAGTCTTTGGCTCATTGTTTCAACTCTTAGTGGTTCAGAGCCTAATAAAAACTTTTTAGTTTGTTCTAGCTCATCTTTTGTGACACCATTTTTTACAAACTCAGCTATCACTTCATTTACAGTTTGTTGTGCTTCCTCTAAAGATTCTAATTTTGTTTGTAAGTAACCTGTAAAATAACTACTTGATTTTGTAACACTTACTCTTGCATAAGCAGAATAAGCAAGACCTCTCTTAACTCTTATCTCTTCCATTAATCGACTTCCAAAACCACCTGTTCCTAAGATAAAAGTAGCAACTCTAGCTTTATAATAATCTTCATCATCTACACTCATATTATACGGTGAACCAAAATAAATATATGCTTGTTGTGTCTCTTTTTTCAAAATAGATTGAGTTGGTTTTTGAGTTACTTTGTAATTTTCAACAGTTGATAATTTCCCTTTTGGTAAAGATTCTATCACTTTTTTAATCTGTTTTTTAGCCTCTTCTATCTCAACATCTCCACCAAGAACAACTATTAAATTTGATACAGATAGATGTGATTTAATAAAATTTTTCACATCTTTTAAATCAATACTCTCAACACTCTCTTGAGTTCCATTTGATGGAGTAGCCAAAACAGTACCCTTAAAAAGAATAGAGTTTAATTCATTAGAAGCTACATAATCAAAATCATTCTCTTTACGACTGAGTGAGCCAAGAGTCATAGTTTTCACTTTATCTACTGCCTCTTTAGTAAAGTTTGGGTCTTTTAAAAGTGAATCAAATTTCACTAATGCATTAGGAAATTCCTCTTTCAAAGAGCCAACTTCCATAACAAAAGTTTCAGTTCCAGTTGAGGAATGAATGTGAATAGCTCTTGATTCTAAAGATTCAGCAAAAGCTGATGAACCTAATTTTTTAGTCCCCTCATTCATAACTTTAGCACTAAATTTTGCTAAACCAGCCTTTGAAGTATCTGTAATACTTCCACTATTTGTAAAAGTGAATTGCATAGTCACAAGAGGAAGTCTTGTGTCACTCTCAAAAATCACTGGTACTTTTACACCGTTTGCCTCAATATATTCTATCGTTGCTGCCATAATTATCTGTCCTAAAATTAGTAGTGTTAAAAAAAACTTCATGATTAAAATTGCTCTAAAATCTCATAAGCTGTATTACGAACTGCTGGAATCTCTCCAACATCTGCTATAAGATGAATCATCTCATCTTTTGCCATTGTGTTTGTCACACCAGCAGAGCTTACAACATTCTCTTCCATCATAGTTGAGCCTAAATCATTCGCTCCAAAGTGAAGTGCCATTTGACCAATATAAGCACCCTGTGTTACCCATGAACTTTGGATATTTGGTACATTGTCAAGATAAAGTCTTGCTACTGCTAAAAGTCTCAAATAACGATTTGAAGATGGTTTTTCCATATCTGGAATCAATCGTAATAGCTCAGTATTTTGCCCCTGAAAACTCCACATAATAAATGCACGAAAACCACCAGTTTCATCTTGAAGTCGGCGAACCATATCAAAATGCTCAATTATATCTTCATCACTCTCAACAGTTCCATACATCATAGTAGCAGTTGACATAATATCAAGCTTATGTGCCTTTCTATGTATATCTATCCATACTTCAGAATCTATCTTTTTAGGTGCGATAATATCACGAACCTTATCACTAAGTATCTCAGCACCAGCCCCTGGAATAGAAGCAAGACCTTTAGCTTTTAATCTTTCTAAAACCTCTTCAACAGTGATTCTGGAAACTTTAGCAATAAAGTCAATTTCAATAGCTGAAAACCCATGAATAGTGATAGTGGGATATTTAGTGTGGATATGCTCAACTAAATCCTCATACCACTCAATTTGTAGTTTAGGATGCACTCCACCTTGAAATAGAATCTGAGTTCCACCAATCTCTAGTAGTTCATCAATTTTAGCATCAATCTCATCAAATGTTAAAACATAAGCATCAGCATCTTTTTCATGTCTGTAAAAAGCACAAAATTTACAATCTACCCAACAAATATTCGTATAGTTTATATTTCTATCCACCACAAATGTTGTAATTCCTTTTGGATGTAACTCTTTTTTTCTCTCACTTGCCATCTTTCCAAGTGTTTTTAAATCACAGTTTTTTATTAAATCTAATGCTTCTTGTTTTGTTAATCTTTTCATATAATCTAATGCACTTTATGTGAATGTTCATTTTTTGTACTGAAGTGAACATAAATGGCAAATATAGTAGCCATTAAAGCAAATGTTCCAGAAACTATTGTTAAATCACTCATCTTGTGTTCCTTTATTTATAAGATATAAACCGATTAATATAACTTCAGCTACAAAAAACAATGGAATAACTTCTACCTCTCCACCCTTTACAAGTGGAGTAACTATGGCAACAGCAAATACTATTTTTGCAACATCAAAAAATAGTTTTCCAACCTCTTTTATAGCCTCTTTAGTCATATTTATTCAGACTTTTTTAAATCTTTTGCTATAGCATCTAAAACACCATTAATAAACTTAGGTGATTGTTCTGTTCCAAATGCTTTAGTAATTTCAACTGCTTCATTTATAACAACAGCAGAATCTAATTCACCAAATAAAATTTCATAACTTGCTAGTCTAAGAGTAGCTCTTTCAATAGTTCCAAGTCTTTCAAAATCCCACTCTTTTAAATGTTCTATAATTGCTTTATCACAAACTTCAAGATTCTCCATAACCCCATCAAAAAGACCTAATGCAAAATCTTTTTGTTTATTACGAATTTTTTTTTCTTCTAAAATAGATTCTGAGTGATCAGCTATATCGCCATTTCCTAAATCATAAGCATAAAGTAAAGAAACTACTGCCATTCTTGCGTGATGTCTAGTTGCCATTATATCGCCTCATATAGGTCTAGCATCTCGATAACAGTAGTCATCGCTTCAAACCCTTTATTTCCAGCTTTTGTACCAGCTCTCTCTATTGCTTGTTCAATTGTATCTGTTGTTAAAAGACCAAATGAAACTGGTTTTTGGTATTTTAAACTCATAGTAGCGATACCTTTAGTTGCTTCAGCACTTACATAATCAAAGTGAGGAGTTGCCCCACGAATAACAGCACCTAAAGCACATACAGCATCATACTTACCAGAATCTAAAAGTTTATCTATAACCATTGGAAGTTCAAATGCTCCAGGTAATAAAATATGAGTTAAATCATCTTTATCTCCACCATGACGAAGAAATGCATCCTCAGCACCCTCAACAAGTCTATCTACTATAAAGTGATTCCATCTTGTACTAACAATAGCAATCTTTTTACCATTTGTAACTTTTAATTTACCTTCAATTAATTTCATTTATATCTCCTTTATTTTTTTAATTTTAACTATTAATTTTTCTAATTCATCTAATTTTACCATATTTGGTCCATCACTTAAAGCTATACTTGGGTCAAAATGTGTTTCCATAAAGAAACCATCAACACCAACAGCAGCAGCACCTTTTGCAAGGTATGGAATCATTGAACTATCCCCACCTGTTTTACCATCTTTAGCAGTTGGCATCTGAACAGAGTGAGTTGCATCAAAGATAACTGGTGCAAAATTTCTCATTGTCACTAAGTTTCTCATATCTACAACCATATTGCCATATCCAAAAGAGTTTCCTCTTTCACAAAGGTAAACACCATGTTTTAATGAATTTTCATAAGTAGCTTCACTACACCCACGAGTTTGAAGCACTTTTAAAACTGGGTAAACCATAGCATCCCCACCTAAAAATTGCCCTTTTTTGATGTTGATTTTACAATCTGTTTTAGCACAAGCAACTAACAAATCTGTTTGACGACATAAAAATGCTGGAATTTGAAGCATATCTACAACCTCAGCAACAGTTGGCACTTGAGCAGATTCATGAACATCTGTAACTATTTTATACCCAAAATCATCTTTTACTTTTTGTAAGATTCTAAGACCCTCTTCCATTCCTAGACCACGAAAACTTTCCAAAGATGTTCTGTTAGCCTTGTCAAAACTAGCTTTAAAATAAAAATCTATTGTTTCATCTTTATGATACTTTTCTAATGATTTAGCTATTTTAAAAATATTTTCTTCACTCTCTATAACACAAGGTCCAGTTAGTAGTAGCATTATTCTTTCCATTTATGAATTTAAGTTTTATTCTTTTTACTTTTTTAAGAGTTAAATTATACCCTATTTACTCTTATCTAAATCGCATAAGTATCATACCTACAAATTTATCGGCACTATAATACTCTACTCTATAAATTTTTCCTTTTTTATCAATTGAAAATCTATTAATAATATTACTTTTTCTTATTTTAATATCTGTTTCAATTTTCTTTTTATTAGTATAACCAATTACATTTATTCTATATTTTTTATCTGATTTTATTAAGAACCATTTTTTCACATCTATAATTGAACCAAATTTTACATTCTGATTTATACCATCTATTTGTACATCTACACCATTATCTTTTATATCATATTTTTGATAATCAGCTTTTAAATTAGATAATTTTCTATTTCCATAATATACAGCATAATTATCTCCAGTTTTTATAACTGTTGTAAGTGGATTACTTGCTTTGAAATCTATCTTTTCATTTTCTTTAATTGGAAAATAATTTATAGTATGTCTAGCATTATCTAATGGTAAGTTTATTTTATTGTTATAAAAAGAGATATAAATATCATTATTTATAGCACCATAAACACCTTTAGCAGTTAAATTAAAATCTCTTTTATATTCAATTCCCATAATATCCATATATTTTTCTAACGCTAAAAGATGATAATAAACTCTTTTATGTGTTGGTAAGTTTTTACTTGCTTCATTTCCAAAAGCTGATTTTCCATTATTTATAGCAAAATATGTAAGAGATTTTTCCATCTCTTTATCACCATCTTTAGTTTTTGTATTATGTTGTGTATAAATATCTTTAGATTTTAATAAATTGTTATTAACATGTTTAACAACTTTTCTTGATATATCCTCTAAATTTCCATATTTTTCGACATCTATTTTTTTTTGGTCAATAATAGAAGCTTGCCCCCATCTATGTGGAGAGTGCATACTATCCACATATTTTTCACGATAAAAACCACTTCCATCATGTAGGTTTACAATAAGTTTAACTCTATCATCTTTAATTAAATTTTTAATTCTTTCTACTGTTTTATACTCTGGGTCTTTTTTTGAAAGATATGCAAACTTTCTATTCATATCTCCATAAGGTCCTCTACTTCTTTTTATAATACTGTAAAAGTTCAGATTTGGAACTATCCAAACAGAACCTTTTGTTATCTCATAGTGTGTTGCTAAAAGAGAAGCAGAAATAAAACCACCTGGTTCATCCCCTTGTATACCACCTATTACTAAAAGTGTATTCTCATCTTGTACACCTTTCTTAATATGATTAAATTCCATTGTAGTGTTTGCACTTAAAAGTGTACCTACAAAAATAAGTAAAACTAACTTATATAACTTCAACATGCCAAGGCTCATATCGCACTCCATCTTTATTATTTTTATCATATCTCATACCAATATAATCTAAATTTACCATTTTCTCAAACTCTCTAGTTTGTGCAAAATCATTAGTAAAATTTTTATATCCCAAACCTTTTTTCCCAACATCAAAATCACTTATCGTATGGTAAGAGTATGCAGGTGGAGCTATGCTTAAAGAAGCTTTTGTCATATTACCATTCGTTCTATAAATTTTATCAACATATAAACTTAACTGTTTTATTACATTTCTTACACCAGAAGTTAATATCAAATTATTTCCAACATCTTTTTTTAAAGATTTATAATCATTTAGTGGTTTAGAATCAAACAGATAATGTCCAGTATGTGGAATCTTCTTTACATGTTTTAAAGAGATTTTATTGTTAATATTTACACAAGTTGTTGAACCATGAAAACCATATTTATTAGGATCTTCATAAAATAGTTGTTCCATTAAATCTATCTCTTTTTTTGAAAAAGAACCGATTTTTATATAATTTCTCGCATAAAACAAAGCATCTTCATATGATAATAAATTAAAATTAGCAAAACCAACATACCGTTTTATTTTTTTTAGTCTATTATTTAGTTTAATTAAAGTGCTAAATTCATCTCTAGTAAGATATTTATTATTATCTAGCAATAACTCATTTCCATATAATGGTGATAGTGTTAAACATACCAAAAAACTTCTTCTTTTCATGAGGTGGATTATACCATAAGATTTTAAGAGATAAACGATATAATCCTACTTATTATTATTTTTACAATAGAGGTAAATTTTGCAACAAAATGAATACTTAGAATTAGGTTTAATCAATACTTTACGAGTAGATAGACATACTCCTCACGGAATTTTTTTAATGGCAACGGATGGTAATGATGTACTTCTTCCTCAAGCATATGTAGAAGATTATATGATTGAAGATAGTTTACTTGATGTATTTTTATATACTGATTCCGAAGATAGACTAATAGCTACAACTAAAAAACCTTTAGCAATGCTTGATCAATTTGGACTATTTGAAGTTGTAGATGTAGCACCATTTGGAGCATTTGTTAATTGGGGCTTATTAAAAGATTTACTAGTTCCAAATATGTTTCAAAAAGAACCTTTTCAGATTGGTGATAAACGGTTTTTAAAAGTTGTTTATGATGAAAAAACACATAGGCTTGTTGGAACTGAAAAACTTGGTGATTTTTTTGACAAAAGACCAAAAAGTTTAACACCAAATAAAGAAGTAGATATTTTAATTATTTCTAAAACTCCTCTTGGTTTTAAATGTATTGTTGAAGAGAAATATGAGGGTTTAATATATCATAGCGAAATATTTGAAAATATTAATTTAGGTGATAAAAAAACTGCCTTTGTTAAAACAATAAGAAAAGATGGAAATATAGATTTATCTTTAAGAAAACAAGGCTCAACAAAAACTGGTGGCTCATCAGAAAAAGTATTAAAACTCCTTAATGACAATGGTGGAATAATGCCATACAATTATAAAAGTGATGCTTCTCTAATAAAAGACATTTTTGGAATTAGTAAAAAAGATTTTAAAAAATCACTTACAACACTTGTTAATTCTCAAAAAATAGAAGTTAAAGATAGTGGTATATATATAAAGGAAATATAATGTCTAAAAAGAAAAAAAGTATAGAATTATCATCAAAAAAAATAAAATTCAATATAGAAAAAAGAGAGTTTAAAGTTATTAGATACTATCCAACTCAAATGAGTCTAGATGCTATAGAATACAATGATGGAGAAAAAATTGGTATGATTAACATAGCATTTGCTCATATTCCAAAAGATATTAAAAAACTAATTAAACCTAATTAAGAGAATTTATATGGATATGACAGAAAATATTGAAAAAGCATCTAATGGTGGGAATTTATTAATATGGGGAGTTATATTTGGTATCCTTATTATACTTGTTGGCTACCTAGCCTATATAAATAAAGATATAGAAAGATAAAAAAGGAAAGAATATGTCAAAAAATAAAAAATATAGTTCACTGGAAGAATTAAGAATAGATATAGATAAACTAGATTTTAAATTAGTCGATTTAATATCAGATAGAACACATTTAATAAGAGAAGCTTCTACATTTAAAAATAGTATTGAAGAGGTTAAGGCAGATGATAGAATTGAGTTTATTATGCAAAGAGTTAGACGCCGTGCAATAGAGTTAGGAATATCACCAAATATGTTATCTGATTTATTTACTATTATGATTAATGAGATGGTAGAATCTGAAATAGCAGAATTTAGAAATACTAAAACATTTTAATTAGCAAAATCATTATATAGATTTTGCTAACTCATCAACCGATTCTTTGATTATTTTTATATTCTCATTACTATTTTGTGATAATTTGTCTATTTTAGAGATTTCAGCTATTATATCTTCAGTTTTTGAAGCATTTTGGGTATAACTATTAACTGTACCCTCAGCAAGAATAACTCCTTTTTTTATAGAATCACTTGCTTCATCCATTTTAGATGATGCTCCCATTGATATATCAGTTACCTCTTCTATTATTTTGGAGTTTCTATTCATCTGCTGACTACTATCATTTACAGATTGAGCCACAACATTTATTGTTGCATTTATCTCAGTAAGAGATTTTTGAGTTCCCTCTGCCAATTTTCTCACTTCATCAGCAACAACAGCGAATCCTCTTCCATGTTCACCAGCACGAGCTGCTTCTATCGCTGCATTTAATGCTAGTAGATTTGTTTGATCAGCTATATCTGATATAGCACTTACAACATCTTTTACCTGCTCTGTATCTGATGAAACCTTAGATAAATCATCAGCTAAAGTATTTTGAGCATGTGAAGCATCTTGCAGTATTGATACTATTTTTGATAATATTTCTTGTATATCATCTAATTTATAACTTACATCTTCTATATTATCTTTTGCTAAAGAAGCATCTTTTAAATCATTACTTAGAACTGACTGTAACTCCTCACCAACCATCACAACATGCTTAAGTAATTCTTGTTCATCCTTAACACTACAATTAACTAAGTCATAATCATCATTAATTTTATTTACAATAGAATTAATTCTATTTGATTTTTCAGTTGTATTTTGTGCATCTAAAAATACTTGTTGAAATTTATTTATATGTGTAACTGCATCAGTAAGTTCTAAATTAAAATCATTTTTTAAAACTATTTTTTCACCATGTTCTAATTTTTCTAATTGGCTAATTAAAGATTTTGTCATATCAACACCATTAAATTTTTCATCTAAATCATGAATTAATATAACAAAAGCTACAACAAATTGCACTATTTGACCAATAATATTTTCAGTAAAAAATATAGCATTTAGTATTAATAAAATAATACCAACATAATGAATTATTCGTAAACGAAGAAATAAAGATTTAAACATAACAAACCCTTTTATTAAAGTAAGTGAGGATAACTAAATAAAAATATAATCTGTCTTAAAGAATGTAAAAAAAATTAAAATGA
>JAMOPL010000053.1 GCA_027064515.1 Sulfurimonas sp.
TTAGAACCAACAAGTGGAAAAATTAAACAGGGTGAATTTAAAATAGGCTATTTCGACCAACATCGTGAGATGCTTGACGATTCCAAAAATCTTATGGAGACTTTTTGCCCTCATGGTGGGGATAGAGTAAGTGTGAGAGGGAAAGATTTGCATGTGTATGGTTATCTCAAAAACTTTCTATTTCCTAGAGAATTTTTAGAAAAAAAAGTTGGGGTACTGAGTGGTGGTGAAAAAAACAGAATTGCCCTTGCCCTCCTCTTTACAAAAGAGGTAGATATTTTAATTCTTGATGAACCTACAAATGATTTGGATATTCCAACTATCAACATTTTAGAGGAACAACTCACAAACTTTGCTGGTGCTGTTATCATCGTAAGTCACGATAGATATTTTGTGGATAAAATTGCTAAAAAGCTTTTTATATTTAAAGCTGATAAGCACATAGAGGAATCGCATCAACAATACTCTGAATATTTAGAGTTAGAAAAAGAGTTAAAAGAGTTAGAAGAGATGGAATCTTCTGCTACTAAAATAGAAAAACCAAAAGAGATAATTAAAGAGAAGCCTAAAACTCTCAAATTAACTTTTAAAGAAAAAATAGCTTTAGAAAAGCTTCCTTTAGAGATAGATGAGTTAGAATCTAAAATAGATGAAAAAAATAAGTGCTTAGCGAATCCTAAATGTTATGAAGAGATTGGAATCTCTGCTCTTGCAAAAGAGTTACAAGAGATAGAGGAGCTTTACGAACAAAAAGTTGACGAGCTTTTAACGATTCAAGAGAAAGAGGAAGAGATTAACTCTTAGATAATAAAATAAACTACAACAAAGGTTGATATATGTTGAAAATATTACTTAGCTTAATAATACTAATAACTATTGCGAACTCTGCTGAGATGGGAATACATGGTGGGGGCTGTCTTCTTACTCAAAAAGGTGAATTTAAAGTAGGTGTTGATAATTTCACTTTAAATAATGCAAAATATATCCCCATCGCTAAAAGTGGTGGAAACTTCCGTTCTATATTTGTTGGTTCAAAAGTTCTAATAACTAATCCAGATACAAAAGAGATAATAGAAGCTACAATTATCAACTATAAACCTAACAAACGGATAAGAGGAAAACCAAAAACTGGTCTATTTATTGTAGAGATAAATATGAATAATATCACTAAAATTGTAGAGATGGACTATATTTTCAAAGATGGTGTAATGAAAGCAGATTCTACACTAAATAGTTCAGTATTAAAAGATGTAAGTGATTTAAAAAGTTTGAAAATTTGGTTTGAAACAGATGTTAACTACTCCATGTGTTACACAAAAAAGTAAGTTTATCTGAACTACAAGATATATATAAATTATATCTGTTACAATAATAAAAATATATATAATTGGATTTATCTATGAAAAAACTTCTATTTTTACTACTTCTTGTTAGTACACTTTTCTCTTTTAATAAATTTCTAATGCCAAATGAAGCATTTATACCAAACACCACTTTAAACGATTCTATGCAGATTGAAGTAACTATAAAATTAGCTAAAGATATCTATATCTATGAAAAATCAATAAAATTTGAAATTATAAATAGTGATAATATCAGTATAAATAATATAGATAAACCAAAAAGTATTGAACATGATGGTGATAAAATTTATTTAGAATCTCCAACTTTTCTAATCACTCTTAAAAAAGAGCTAGATACAATAGGGGCTGAAAAAATTGATTTTAAACTCTCTTATCAAGGATGTTCAGAACAAGGTTTATGTTATGAACCAATTACTAAAACATATACTTTTGAGATAGATAGTTCTAAACTAGACTTATCTTTACAAACCCTAAAAATAAATCCAACAAATACAAAAACTAAAATAAAAGTAGAGATTCCTACAAAGAGGTTATCACAAACCGATTCTATTGCTAAAACAATAAGTTCTGGAAATATAGGCTTAATTATTTTGACTTTCCTAGGTTTTGGTTTATTACTATCTCTTACACCTTGTGTATTTCCTATGATTCCTATTATCTCTGGTTTAATAATATCTCAAGGAAAAGGGATTAGTGTTCAAAGAGCTTTCTTTTTATCCTTAATATATGTTTTAGCTATGTCTGTTGCATATACTATCGCAGGTGTTTTAGCTGGTTTATTTGGTTCAAATCTTCAAGCATCACTTCAAACACCATGGGTTATATACTCTTTTTCAGCTATATTTGTTGCTCTTGCTTTAAGTATGTTTGGATTTTATGAACTTAAACTACCAGATTCTTTAGTAAACAAGGTTAGTGGCTCTCAAAAAAGTTCAGGGGTACTTGGGATAGCTATAATGGGTTTCTTATCTGCTCTAATAGTTGGTCCTTGTGTTGCCGCACCATTAGCTGGTGCCTTAGTATATATAGGTCAAACTGGAGATGCTCTTCTTGGTGGAATGGCTCTATTTACTATGAGTATTGGGATGGGGATTCCTCTCATTGTAGTTGGGGTTAGTGCTGGAAAATTTATGCCAAAACCTGGTGTATGGATGACTATGGTATCTGCAATATTTGGTGTAATGATGTTAGCTGTGGCTATTTGGATGTTAGAGAGAGTTGTAAGTGAATATATCACTATGCTACTATATTCAATGCTTGGTCTTGGATTTTCCCTTTACCTTGGTGCATTTGAGAAAGATGGGCATATTTTTAAAAGAAGTATAGCTATCATAACTTTTATATACTCAGTTGCACTCTTTATTGGTGCATTAGGTGGCTCTACAAGTATGTCAAAACCCTTAGAATTTTTAAAACCTCAAATGGTAAATTCATCAATATCAACAGTTTCAACTCATCCAAAATTTAAAAAAATAAGTTCTATAAAAGAGTTAGATATTATTTTAGAAAAAAATAAAGGAAAGAAAATTTTACTAGATTTTAGTGCTGAGTGGTGTACAGCTTGTCAAGAGTTAGAGGAGATAACATTTTCAAATTCTAGTGTGAAAAAGAAGATGAAAGAATTTATTTTAATTCAGGCTGATGTAACAGATAATAATGAAGAACAAAAAGCACTAAGTAAAAAGTATGGGATTTTTGGCCCACCTGCCCTTCTATTTTTTGAAGAGGATGGAAAACTAATAAGCTCTAAAACAATCATTGGCTTTATAGAACCTGATGAATTTTTAAAGCACCTAAATAGTTTATAATCTATATATTACTATTAGCTACAAATAATGCTAATGCCTTAGCATATTCATTTTCATGTTCTTGTGCTATTTTTAAAGCCAAATCTTTATCAACACAATCACCTAAGATTCTTTTAAATATAGATTTAATCTCCTCTATATCACTCTTATTTTCCAATCTTCTTCTTAAGCCAATAATATTAAGAGCTTTTACTGATGCCTTATTACCCTCAACTAAGGTAAATGGTGGCATATCATGATCTACATACGATGCACCACCTATCATAACTCCTGTGCCTAAAGTATTATTAGCCTCTATTGTACTAAGTCCACCAACAATAACCTTATCTTCACATTTTACATTTTCACTTAATATTACAGCATTTGTAAATATACAAGATTCTCCAGTAGTTACCCCAGCAAGTATTTGACAATAAGCCATTAAAAAATTATTCTTACCTATTGTAATTTTTTTACTTGATGAATCTTCTGTAATCTGTGAGCCTATCTGATTAAATTCTCTAATATGTGTTGAAGAACCTATCTCTATCTCAGTATCATTTTCCCCAATAACACTAAAACTAAAGATTCTTACACTCTCTTCAACTTTTAGTTTACCTTTTAAGATAATATTTGATTCTAAAATACAATTACTAGATAACTCTACATCTTTTCCAATATAACAAAATGGGCCAATAGTAACATTGTCTGCAATTTTTGCACCATCTTCTATAACAACAGAACTATGAATCATTGGCTATTTCCAAAGTGATAATACTATCTTCAACACTAGATAAAGAACCTTTCTCACCTGTTTTTATATAATTTATAAAAGCTTCAAGTTCATCTGTTAATGCATTACTTCTTTGCACAAAACAATCTCTTGTGATATGGGAAGATGGATTAATATTTACCCTTTCAGTTAAAGTTTGAGATAGTAAATCAGCTTCAAAATATTTTATTTTACTATCTTTATCAACTCTACACGCAACTGCAATAGTTCTTTTTCTATATGGTGTTAACCAGTTTGTACTAATATCACCTATAACCTCACCCTCTAATTCAAATGCTAAGATTGCATTATCTTCGTGTGTTTTATGAATCTTCTGAGATTTAAAAACAGCACTTTTTACTATATTTTTTTTAGTTATAAACCTAATTAAATCAGTATCATGCACAGAGAGGTCTGTTAAGATTCCAACATCAGCTATTCTTTTTGGGAAAGCTCCACTACGAGTGATAGATATAGATAAAATTTCATCTCTATCAATCTCATTTATTAAAGCTTTTACCACTGGATTATATCTTTCAATATGACCAATACAACTTTTTAAATTTTTATCCTTTATCGCTTCTGCCATCTCTCTTGCATCTTCAACATTTGAAGCAACTGGTTTCTCTATAAACATATGTATATCATACTTAGTACATAATAAAGTAGCTTCTTTATGTAAAGATGTTGGTGTAGCAATTATAAGTGTATCAGGTTTTACCTTTATTAACATCTCTTCTAAATCACTAAAAAATGGTTCATTCATACCATCTGGTTTAGCTATATCACATAAGCCAACAACATTTACATTTTTGATATTTTTTAATGTTTTATAATGGTTTTTACCCATTATCCCTAAACCTATAATTGCTATATTTTGCATTAATTACCTTTAATTGCTTGAACTATAAAATCTTGTTCCTCTTGTTTTAAATAAGGGGACATTGGTAAAGACATAATTTGAGTTGAAACCTCTTCAGAGATTGGGAAATCACCCTTTTTATATCCAAGATTCTCAAATGCTTCTTGCAAATGAAGTGGCACTGGATAATGAACTGCTGTTGGAATCTCTTTTAAACTTAACTTCTCAATCATTGTTTCTCTATCTTTAACTCTTATTGAGTATTGAGCGAATACACTACTATTAAACTCAGCTATTTTAGGTGTTATAACATCCGAATCTTTAAGTAGTTCACTATATCTTGAACCTATCTCATCACGAGTTTTTACTTCATTATCAAAATATTTTAATTTTACATTTAAAATTGCAGCTTGAACTGCATCAAGGCGACCATTTATACCGATATACTTATGCTTATATCTCTCATTTTGACCATGATTTAAAAGCATTCTAATTTTGATAGCCAACTCATCATCATTAGTAAATATAGCTCCACCATCACCATAAGCACCTAAAGGTTTAGATGGGAAAAAACTTGTACAACCGATAGTTGATAAGTTACAAGATTTTTTATCTTTGTATGTAGCACCAAAACTTTGACAAGCATCTTCAATTACAGGAATATCGTATTTAGAAGCTATCTCATTTATTGCATCCATATCTGCACACTGACCATATAAAGAAACAGGCATTATTAACTTTGTTTTATCTGTTATTACATCTTCTATCTTTTTTGGATCAATATTGTAACTATCCTCTTCAATATCAACAAAAACTGTTTTTGCACCTAAAAAGGCTATAACTTCAGCAGTAGCTATAAAAGTAAAAGGTGTTGTAATTACCTCATCACCAGACCCTATACCTAAAGCCATAAGAGATAGTAAAAGTGCATCTGTTCCACTACTACAACCAATAGCATATTTTGAACCTATGTAGGTAGCTAAATTTTTTTCTAAAGTGTTAAGTTTTTCACCACCAATAAACTGTGCATTAGTAAAAACTTCCAATACTTCACTATCTATTTCTTGTTTATACTCTTGATATTGTGCTTTTAAATCTATAAAATTAATTTTCATTTTTTCCCTCTATTATTGATGCTATATTTTTTGAACTACCATATTTTAAATACTCTCTTAGCTGTTTAGAATCTTCTAAAAATCTTTCTCTATCAAACTGATTAAAAGCTTTAATAAGATTACTTACAGTTACATTCTCTTGAATAAATTCTGGATGTAAATCCCTATCATTAAATTGTGTAAACATAATGTTACTAAGACCAATATGACTTAACTTAATAAGATTTGATGCTATAAAATAATCTAATGGCTTAGCTATATAACTTAAGATAAAAGGTGTCCCTATAAGTGCTGATTCTAAAGTTGCTGTACCACTACAAATAAATGCAAAATCAACCTCATAAAGAGTTTTATGTGCATCATTAGCTATACAAAAATTTGAGAGGTTACCATAAAGCTCTTTTATCTCCTCTTTAGTAAAATGTTTAGGGATGATAATTATCGCTTCCACCTCAAGTTCTTTTACAAGTTCTTGAAATATTGGCATCAGTTTTTTTATCTCACCCTTACGACTTCCTGGCATAAATGCTATCTTTTTCACATTAGAATTTAACTCATTTTTAAACTCTTTAATAGTATCAAGAAGAGGATGACCAACATAACTGATAGGTGCATTATCTGAATAGTAAGCTTTCTCAAATGGTAGTATAGAAGCTAAATGGTCAATTGTTTTTTCAAGAACAGGAATTCTTTTCTTTTTCCATGCCCAAGCTTGTGGAAGTATATAGTAAATTATCTCTTTATTAGGATATCTTTTTTTGATTTTTTTAGCTAATGGTAAATTAAATCCTGAAGAATCTATAAGTAAAATTTTATCTGCATCTTTAGCTAAATCTACCATTTGTGCATTTAACTTAAAAAAGAATCTTAATTTTTTAATAGCATCAACAAAACCCATTATTGCTAAACTTCTTAAATCAATTATGGGTGTTCCAAGTTCAGAATCAAATATTCCTATAAACTCAACATCATCACTTAACTCTTTTTTTAATGATTTAAGATGTACATTTGCAGAGTGCTCCAAAGCACTTACCAATAATTTCATAAACTATCTTTTTATTTTTTTTATAACAAAATCTATCAAAAATTCTATCTTTGTAAGTAAAAAATTATGTAATGGTGTAAAGAAAACAAAACTAAGCATAATAAGACCAATAGATAATGCCCCAACCAATTCATCACTAACCCAATGAGCACCAACCATAACTCTTGGAAATGCAAAAAATATTGCTAAAAATGAAACAAAGAATCCATAAGAGAGTGAAAGATAAAAAAATGCAAATCCAACAAATATAACAAGTGTAGAACCATGATCCCCTGGAAAGCTATCACCTGATGAATCTTTAGTTTCAAATGATACTAACTCTGTTAGCTTTACAGAACTCTCAAAATGTCTTGTTGGACTCTCCCTCTCTATTGGAATCTTTTTACCTATACTTGTTGTAGAAACAACAACTAAACCAGCTAAAATTAAAATAGAAAAAGTATGTGATAACTTCCACTTTTGTTTATAGCCATAATAAAAAAATGGTGTAACTATCCCAATGGCAGCTACAACATCAAATGCTCTGTTGTTTGCTATACCCCATATAACTTGCCATGTTTCACCCCATGCTAAAGAGTTATTAAAAGCCCAAAAAGCTTCACTGTCTACACTATACCAAAAAGAACTCATCGGCTCATATAACCAACTAACAAATAGAACAATTGCGAATATATTTACTAATACTAATGATTTAATTTTCCATAAATTTTCAGACAAATTTATTTCCTTAATTTTTTTAGAATTTTAACATAATTTTAAAATAAGCCTTATTAAATTATAATAATGTTATCAAAAGGTGGTTATATGTTAATAAAAAATGCAATTATTTGTGATGTGAATGGTGAAAAAGAATCTGATATTTTGATTGAAGATGGAATTATTACTCAGATTGGTCAAAATCTTTTAGATGAAGATTTTATAGATGCAGGTGGTGCTTATTTTATGCCTCTTCTAGTAGATACAAATATAAGACTTTTAGATTCTACACTAAACTCAAAAAATATTAAATCTATCTCTAAAAAAGCTCTTAAAGGTGGTGTCGGACATCTTATACTAAATGCAGATTCTACTCCATCTATTGATAATGAAGTGGTACTAGAATTTGCTCAACATAGTTTAGAAAGTTTAGATGGTGCAAAAGTTGATTTGATGTTAAATACTCTAAAAGAGGATATGAGTTTAAGCGATATAGCTATACTACTTAAAAAAGGCGTTATTGCTCCATATATGAGTACCATCGCAAAAAATAATTTAGCAATAAAAATAGCTGAATATTCTCAAATGTATGATGTAACTCTATTTTGTAAAGCTGAAGATAACTCACTTATAAATAGTGGTGTGATGTTAGAGGGTGATATTAGTTCTAAACTTGGATTAGCAGGGATACCAAATCTAAGTGAGGTTTTACATGTTTCACGAATGATAGAGATTGCTAGACATTTTAAAATTAAAATTCTTTTTAAATCGATAGCATCACCTCGCTCTGTATCATTGATTAATAGTGCTAAGAAAGATGGAGTAGAAGTAAGTTGTGAAGTGTCTATTCATCATCTAATATCATCTGATGAATCTTGTGAAGATTTTAATACAACTGCTAAATTAGATCCACCATTAGCTTCAAAAGAAAATATGTTAAGTTTACAAACTGCCCTAAAAAATGGGGAAATTGATATACTTACATCTCTTCATCAACCAAGTTCACCAGTAAATAAAGAGGTAGCATTTTATGATGCAGACTATGGTTGTGAATCTATCGAAGAGATTCTATCTCTTTACTATACCAAACTTGTTAAAACAAAAATGATAACGATGAGTGAATTAATTAAACTTACAGTACAAAATCCTGCAAATAGTATAAAAGAAAATGCAGGAACTATTAAAGTTGGTGATAAGGTAAATGCTCTTTTATTTAAACAAGATTCTATTATTAAAATATCAAATAATCAATCACTTTATAATAAGGAAGAGTTAAATGGAAAAGTGACAACTACTTTTCAAGATAAAATAATTACAAAATTTAGTTAAAAATGTAGCTCTTCTCTTATCTTAGAAAAAGCCCTCTCTACATCACTACTAGTAGGTTCATTTTTTAAATCTATATAGTAGTTATATAGTGGGATATTTCCACTATACAGATTCATTTTTAAATATCCAGATGGAAAATTATTAAGTACTTTTTTTTGTAAATTATGGGAGGAGTTACAAATAATTCCACCTTTTTTTGAAACTTGAAGCTTATAATTACAACTATCATTAAAATCATATAATTTATTTAAACTATCTTCTATACCTTGATCAGGTGGAAAAACTAACATAGATAAACAGTCAATTTGTTTATCTACTAGGTTTTGTTTATACTTTTTTGTTATAGAGTTATCGCTACATCCAAAAAGAAAAAACAGTAAAAAAAAATATAGAATCTTTCGCATAAACTATCTCTTCTTAAAAATTAGAAGTGTTTTATCCTCAGTATCATAAAGTGAAAATGTTTGTTTCTCTACAAGTTTCAAGCCTGTAAGTTTTTGAAAAGTTTTTATTTTATGAAAATATTGAACAATCTTATCATGGTATTTTGTAAAACTTTCATTTTCATTTTTAACAAAAAGTGTAAAGAATGTATGAAGCTCTTCATTAACAAATTCTGCTTCTACACATAAAAATTCATCATCAGTATCTTTACTCATAGTTCCCTCTGCAACATCAGAGAAACCATAAAGTGTATTAATATCTGCTATGAAGATTCCATCGTCATTAAGTTTTGTAGCGATAGAATCTAGAAAGCTTATTAAAGAATCTTTATCCATAAAATTTAAAACATCAAAGATAGATACAATCACATCATAAGTTCCATCAACTTCGGAAACATCAATACACTCAGCATCAAGACCTTGTGATTTACACTCTTCAACCATAACTGAACTTAAATCAACACCCTTACATTTTACTCCATCGCTAATCATACGAGTCATAAAACCACCACGACCACAACCAACATCTAAAAGAGTTTTCACATCTTTATCATCAAGTTCACAACGATACAAATCGTATAATGCTTCTGTTGCCTCTTCAATTCCTAAAAGATGTTCAGCTTTTGCATATAAATCTAAATTTGTCATATTATGGGTTTATAATTTTATTGATTTTTTCATAAATATCTAAAACTTCATCTTTTTTAGCAATATATGAGTTCTTATTAGCAATCAGATAAGTAGATGATGTCATAATATCTTCTACTACAACCAGACCATTTTGCTTCATTGTAGCCCCTGTCTCAACGACATCTACTATCATATCGGCAAGACCAATAAGTGGAGCTAATTCTATTGAACCATAAAGTTTGATAATCTCAACACTTACAGCTCTCTCTTCAAAATAACGCTTAGTGATATTTACCATTTTTGAAGCAACTTTCAGATCAGGTTTATTAAGGTCAAATTTCTCACCTTTTTTCATCCCAATAGATACTTTACAAACACCTTTTTTAAGGTCAAGTAAGCGAATAACATCAAGTCCTTGCTCCTCTAGTGTATCAATCCCAACTACCCCAATATCAGCTGCTTGATGGTAAACATAAGTCGCTACATCTTGGTTTCTTACAAGTAAAAAAGTAAAGTTTGGAGTCTCTAAAATTAGTTTTCTATCATCAAATTTAAACTCATCACCAAAGATTTGACCAAATATTTCAAGTGTATCTTTAGCGATACGACCTTTTGGAAGTGCAACTGTTAGCATTTATAACGCCCTTATATATAATTATAATTTTCGCCATTTTATCTAAATATTGCTCAAAATCTAATGAGAGGTGTTTTTAAGATAAGGAATATTATAAAATTTATAATAAAATCTATGTAATTTTAGAACTAACTGCAAAAAAGGATAAAAGATTTATATATTCTTAATAATTTTTTTCATTCCTTTAAAAATCAACATCTCATCTATTTCAGCTTTTGGAAATAATTTACTAAATAGTTTAGCATCTCCACCAGTTAAATATATAGGTATATTATAAGAGTTAACCTCGCTATAAAGTAATTTTAGATAGCCATAGCTTATAGAATCTTGTGAATTTTTTGGTAATTTATCAAAATCTAATAAGTAATTAAACTCATAATTAAGAGCAGATGATATATTTTTATATGTTTCTTTCATAGCTTTTTTTCCAGGATAGATAAAGCCACCATCAAAAATTCCATTTTTTACGATATCAACAGTTATAGCACTTCCAGCATCTACAATAACACCATCACTTATAGCTTCACAAGCAAAGATTCTATCTGTTCCCATTGTTTCATAATAGTTTTTTATATCTATTTTTCTAGCTAAATCTATCCAATTATCTAAAGATTCTAATACTATTTTAATTTTTGGATTAACACAGATATAGAATACTTTTTCTTTGATAATAGAAGGATTAAATATATTTACATCTTCTTTGTAGTCTTTATCAGAATCTAAAAAATGGTAAGAAGTATTGCCAATATCACATAGAATCATTATTTAATATTCCATCCCATATCGTTAAAAGCTTTTTCTGCCTTTGAACATATTGGAGCATCAATAAAAATTATTTTATGTTTAAAACTATGTTTACAAAATATAGATAATTTCATGTATATCTCTTCAAATTTAACTACATCTTTCATTAGTAATCTACTTTTTTGACTAATTGCAAATATAACCCAAAAATTACCTTTAATATCTGTCCCTTTGTAAAGTTTTATTTTATTTCTAATCCCTAACTCTTTTGGGGTAATCTCTTGCATTTTTTTATAAATCTTTCCCTGTTTTCTTAGAGAATCTACTATTGATTGCATATCTATAATAAGCCTTTTAATTATTAATAATCTCTACTCGTAACTCTTGATAAATAGCATTCTTTCCATCAAAAGAGTGTTGAGAACTTGTTAAGTTATTTACACCCTTAGTTCCACTATATATTAAAATACAATCATCTCTTAAGTCATTATTATATTTTACTTTTAAAGTCACCTTTCCTACTGATGAAGAGATAGTTATTTCCTCATCCTCTTCATAACCTAAAGAACTATTTAGGTAAACATATTTATCTCTTTTAAATTGTGAATTTAAACTATTTTTACTTTTTGAAGTAATCAAATATAATTTATTATCACTTATAAATTTATCATACTCCTCTAAAAATTCAAATTTCCCATCATCAGTATCAAAACCAT
Source organism: Sulfurimonas sp. (assembly GCA_027064515.1). Classification (GTDB taxonomy): domain Bacteria; phylum Campylobacterota; class Campylobacteria; order Campylobacterales; family Sulfurimonadaceae; genus Sulfurimonas. The sequence goes on from JAMOPL010000053.1 coordinate 12,138, forward strand.
TTTTATATGGAATCTCCTCTCTATTTTTAACACTTAATGACCCATTTTCATTTGTAAAAGTGAACTTTTTAAAATGTTCTATATAAAACTCTTCTTTTTCTAGTTTAATATCAAATTCATCACACAAATACCTTGTTAAATTATATTCACTTATCCCTATATCTGTATCTAAAATCTTAGGCATATCTATCATTATAGTATGTGAGTATGAAGTTCTAATATCATTTTTGTGTAAAAAAGTTTTTGCTGGTATCACTAAATCTGCAATTTCACTAGTTTCATTTTCATGTAAACCAAAATAGATAATATTTTTTACCTTTTCTATACTTTTTTTAACTCTTAAGCTATTTGGCATTTGTGACAATGGATTTGCACCTTGTATAAATACTGTGTCAAAATTAGAAAAAAGAGTATCAACTTTTGATACTCTTTTTGATTTATTATGAAAAGGTGATTCTATCCCATCTTTTGAATCTCCAAGATATACTACTCCACTCCCCTCTTTTCCAAATAAACATAACATTACGGCAAAGGCATCAATAGCCCTCATGACTTCAGCTCCAGATTTATACTTCTGTATCCCAACTCCACATACAATAGATGTTTTTTTATTTTTAACTAACTCCAATAGTTTTCCAATCTCTCCAAGCGAGACACCTATATCATCAATAGTTGCCTTAATTCTTACTGTTTGAGTTAATTCATAAAAATCTTTATATTCACTAGCAAACTTATTTAAATATTCTTCATCAATATCATCGTTTATAACTAAAAATCTACTTAATAATAATGCTAAACTAAGATCACCTTGTGGTTTTAACTGTATATGCAAATCAGATTTTTTTGCTATTTCTGTTTTTACGGGATCAATTACAATTATCGTTTTATTTTTTAAAAGTGGCAAAAGATGTGTGGATGTAGTATGAGGGTTTCTTCCCCATACTATAATAACATCTGATTTTTCTACCTCACTAATAGATAAATTTTTATTACTTCCACGACCTTCAATAATTCCAAATTCTCCTGCTCCATCACATAAATTTCCATCGGTTAATGTAGCTCCATATGATGAAAAAAAATGTTCTGTAATCTCTTGCATTAAACCAAAATTACCACTACCTTTATAATATAATGTTCTATTATTTAAAGTTGTAGATATTATCTCTTTTAATTTTAATAAAAGTTCCTCTTTACTAATCTCTTTACCTAGATATCTAGGTTTAGTAATTATCTCATTATCTAAATACTTATTTAGTTTAGAACATAAGAAACCTTTAGTATGTCTATTTTTAACAGCTTTTATTTTAGAATCTTTATAAATAATCTCACAAGAATCATAACAATCAAGTGGACAAGCAGTAAACTTATTCATCTCGTAATTCAACTTTTACTAACCTTGAAAAAATTGATGGAGATTCTATAATAATCTGAGCCATATATTTTGATATATTTATACTATCAGCTATATTAAGAGTTCTAGAAATTTTATACTTTGTCTTTTTTTCATCTATATATATAATTTTTTTATCTGCATTTAAAACATCACTTGGATCTAAATATATTGTCAATTTAGCTTTTGATATATCTGCTACTTGTGCAAGAGGGGTAGAGATGCCTACAACTTGACCAACTTTAACTTTAATGCTATAAAGTACAAAACCTTTTGCTATTAGATTTTTATCTTTTATCTTTCTTTTTAAATATATTATTTTAAATTTTAAATCTGAAATTTGGACTTTTAAATTATCTATCTCTTTTTTAGTATTTAAGTATAAATTTTCACTATTAATTAAATCATGAAACTCTTTATCTTTTTCTATTAAAGATTTAATTTTAAGATTCTTTATTTTTTTATAGTTTTCCCTTTTTTTGATTAAAGATAACTTCATATTTTTTAAAATATTTTTACTTGATATTAAAGTATTTGAAATATATTTTAATTTTTGTGTAGTATATACATACTCTTTATTATCAAGCTCAGTATCAATTTCAATATAAGAATCATCTGATAATACTTTACCAATTTTATCCTCATCTATTTTTATAATTAAACCAGATACATTTGATGATATATCTCTTAATTCATAAGGTTCAACCTTTGAATAATATACTTTTGAACTAGCAATTGAAAATAAAAAAACCAATAATAATAAAAACTTCATAATTAAATATCCACCTATGTAAAATATATTTATTCTACCAATAGAACACTTAACATTCAAGCATATTTCATCTTTATTTTGATACTATTTATTATTAAATATAAAAAAGGGTATTTTATGTCTGTATTAGATAATGTTGATGCTGCCACAAATCTTGCTAAAAATAATGAACTTCAACTTTTAGTGTTTAGAGTAAGTAATAGTCTAGATTCTGCTTACTATGCAATAAATGTTTTTAAAACAAGAGAAGTTGTAGAATCAAAAAACCATTATCTCACACAAATACCATCAGCTCACCCTCTATTAGAAGGTACTATTATACTTCGTGGATTACAAATACCTATACTAAATCTTCCATCTTGGTTGGATGTTTCTTTAGATAAAGAAGATTTTATGAAATCTAACCTACTTATTTGTGATTTTAATGGAATAGTTATAGGACTAAGAATTATGTCAGCATTTCGTGTAATTAAAAAGAATTGGAATGAGATGCATGCTCCAGATAGTTATAGACTTAAAGATGATGGAGTAATTATGAATGATACTAGATTAGATGATGGAAGCCTTTGTCTAATATTAGATTATGAAAAATTACTCGCAGAGGTTATTCCTCAAGCTATGGTGGATGAAGATAATTCAAATGATTCTTTACTTGATGTAGTTGTTCCAGATAAATTAAAATATGGAACAGTTTTAATTGCTGAAGATTCTAGAACAGCACAAAAAGCATTAATACATATATTTAAAAATGCAAAATTAACTATGAAACTTTTTGAAAATGGAAAACTACTAATAGATTATATAAATAGTATAGGAGAGGATGCTTATAATATTCCTGCAATAATAACTGATATAGAGATGCCAGAGATGTCTGGTTTCACAGTTATTCAAAAATTAAAAGAAAATCCTATAACTAAAAATATTCCAATAATTGTAAATAGTTCTATGACAGGACATAATAACAAAAGAGAAGCTGAAGTTTTAGGAGCTAATGGATTTATTGATAAAACTAAAAGTCAGGATATTATACCTTTAATAATTCAGGCAATTAATACTAATATATAATATAAAATTACTATTGCTTCAAAGCAATAGTAATCCCCCCCCCTTAAAATACTTCAAATTAAAATATACAAATCAATTTTAGAAAGTAAAATAAAACAGAAGCCTAAAAAGACAGTAAAAGCATATAAAAAA